>NZ_JBHYVA010000283.1:0-10043 GCF_042750055.1 Streptomyces sp. NPDC059456 | reverse complement strand
GCCGGGGCGCCGCCCGTGGCGGAGCCGGTGCGCGGGCCGCCCGAACGGCGGCGCGAGCCGGAGCCGCCGCCGGAGCCGGAGCGCGCCTTCGGCTGGGTGGGCTGCGGCACCTCCAGCACCACGGGGATGCCCGAGGGCTCCTTGGCGCCGGTCAGCCGGGACAGCTCCTCGTCGGAGGACTTGATCTGCGCGGTGCGCGGGGAGATGCCGGCGTCCGACATCAGGCGGGTCATGTCGCGCTTCTGCTCGGGCAGGACCAGGGTGACCACGCTGCCGGACTCGCCGGCGCGGGCGGTGCGGCCGCCGCGGTGCAGGTAGTCCTTGTGGTCGGTCGGCGGGTCGATGTTGACGACGAGGTCGAGGTCGTCGATGTGGATGCCGCGCGCGGCCACGTTGGTGGCGATCAGCGCGGTGACCTCGCCGGTCTTGAACCAGTCCAGGGTCCGGTTGCGCTGCGGCTGCGAACGGCCGCCGTGCAGGCCGGAGGCGCGGACGCCGTCCGCAAGGAGCTTCTTGACCAGGCGGTCGACACCGCGCTTGGTGTCCACGAACATGATCACCCGGCCGTCGCGAGCGGCTATGCGCGTCGCCACGGCCTTCTTGTCGGTCTCGTCCATGACGTACAGGACGTGGTGCTCCATCGTGCTGACCGCGCCCGCGGACGGGTCGACGGAGAAGGCGACCGGGTCGTGCAGGAACATCTTGACGAGCTTGTCGATGTTCTTGTCGAGGGTCGCCGAGAACAGCATGGTCTGGCCCTCGGGCTGGACCTGCTTGAGCAGGGCGGTGACCTGCGGCATGAAGCCCATGTCGGTCATCTGGTCGGCCTCGTCGAGGACGGTGATCGCGACCTGGGAGAGGTCGGCGTCGCCACGGTCGATGAGGTCCTTCAGACGGCCGGGGGTGGCGACGAGCACCTCGGCGCCGCGGCGCAGGGCGCCGGACTGCCGGTTGATCGACATGCCGCCGACGACGGTCGTGGTGCGCAGGTTGACGGCCGTGGCGTACGGGGCCAGGGCGTCGGTCACCTGCTGCGCGAGCTCGCGGGTCGGTACGAGGACCAGCGCGAGCGGCTGCTTCGGCTGTGCGCGGCGGCCGGCGGTGCGGGCCAGCAGCGCCAGGCCGAAGGCCAGCGTCTTGCCGGAGCCGGTGCGGCCGCGGCCGAGCAGGTCACGGCCGGCGAGCGAGTTCGGCAGCGTCGCGGCCTGGATCGGGAACGGCTCGGTGACGCCCTGGGCGGCGAGGGTCTTCAGCAGCGCCTCGGGCATGCCCATGTCCTCGAACGCGGCCACCGGCGGGAGGGCCGGGGTCAGCGGTTCGGGCATGGTGAATTCCTGGGGCCGGGCGACGGGGGCGGACTTCTGCCGTCCCGCGCCAGCCTTCGGACGTCCCTGGGCCGCACCTCGACCCCGGGTGGGGCGGCGGCTGGGTCGTGCGGAGCTGGAGCTGGTCATGCGAGAAAGCCCTCCTGAAACCGGCAAGGTAAAACAAAGGTCGAGACAGCAGACAAGCCGGGGCCCGCACCTCGCGGCGCGGACCCCGGCATGCTGAAGGAATTAGGCGGGGATGATGTTCTCCGCCTGGGGGCCCTTCTGGCCCTGCGTCACGTCGAAGGACACGCGCTGGCCCTCCTGGAGCTCACGGAAGCCCTGGGTGGCGATGTTCGAGTAGTGGGCGAAGACGTCCGGGCCGCCGCCGTCCTGCTCGATGAAGCCGAAGCCCTTTTCCGAGTTGAACCACTTCACGGTGCCAAGTGCCATTTTGAATCTCCTGAATAGGCGGCAAAGGGCCCCATCCGGAGAGTCCGGCAAAACAATAAAAGCGCCTGAGGAACATTCCCGTCAGGCGCACATAAAGTTCATGGGTACCACAACTGCAACGGCTCCTAAGCTAGCACACCTCGCCCGCGGGGTGCCGCCGCCGTCCGCGGCAACCCCCTGGCACCGCCGGACGGCGATCACGTGACGGGGCTGCGCGTCAGAGGCGTTCGATGATGGTGACGTTCGCCTGGCCGCCGCCCTCGCACATCGTCTGGAGGCCGTAGCGGCCGCCCGTGCGCTCCAGCTCGTGCAGCAGGGTGGTCATCAGTTTCACCCCGGTGGCGCCCAGCGGATGGCCCAGGGCGATGGCCCCGCCGTTGACGTTCACCCGTTCGGGGTCGGCGCCGGTCTCCTTCAGCCAGGCCAGGACGACCGGGGCGAACGCCTCGTTGATCTCCACCAGGTCGATGTCGCCGAGCGTCATGCCGGTCTTCTTCAGGGCGTACGCCGTGGCCGGGATCGGGGCCGACAGCATGCGGATGGGGTCCTCGCCGCGTACGGACAGGTGGTGGATGCGGGCCCGCGGCCGCAGGCCGTGTTCGGC
Source organism: Streptomyces sp. NPDC059456 (assembly GCF_042750055.1). NCBI lineage: Bacteria > Bacillati > Actinomycetota > Actinomycetes > Kitasatosporales > Streptomycetaceae > Streptomyces > Streptomyces sp. NPDC059456. Next base: position 7,679 of record NZ_JBHYVA010000283.1, on the reverse strand, counting down.
CACCGCCCGCTCGGAGGCGATCAGCATCGCCGCCGCGCCGTCCGAGACCTGGGAGGAGACGGCCGCGGTGATGGTGCCGCCCTCGACGACCGGCTTCAGGGTGGCCATCTTCTCCAGGGTGGTGTCCCGGCGGGGGCCCTCGTCGACGCGGACGTCCCCGTACGCCACCGTCTCGCGGTCGAAACGGCCCTCGTCGATCGCACGCAGCGCCCGCCGGTGGGAGCGGAGCGCGAACTCCTCCATGGCGCGGCGCGTGATGCCCCATTTCTGTGCGATCAGCTGCGCGCCGTGGAACTGGTTGACGGGGGCGTCTGCGTACCGGGCGCGCCAGCCCTCGCTGCCCGCGTACGGGCCCTGCGTGAGGCCGAGGGGTTCCGCGGCCTGCCGGGACGCGAAGGCGATCGGGATCATCGACATGTTCTGGGTCCCGCCCGCGACGACCAGGTCCTGGGTCCCGGAGAGCACGCCCTGCGCCGCGAAGTGGACGGCCTGCTGCGAGGAGCCGCACTGGCGGTCCACCGTGACGCCCGGCACTTCCTCCGGCAGCCCCGCGGCCAGCCATGCCGTGCGTGCGATGTCCCCGGCCTGGGGTCCCACCGTGTCCAGGCAGCCGAAGACCACGTCCTCGACGGCGGCCGGGTCCACCCCGGTCCGTTCGACCAGCGCCTTCAGCACGTGCGCGCCCAGGTCGGCCGGGTGGACCGCGGACAGGCCTCCCCCGCGCCGCCCCACGGGGGTGCGTACCGCGTCGACGATGTAGGCCTCGGGCATGGGGACTCCTCTGATCGGTGGGGTCAGCTGCGTACGGCGATCCCGTCCAGCACCATCGACAGGTACTGGCGGGCGATCTCCTCGGGGCTGTGCTGTCCTCCCGGCCGGTACCAGGACGCCGCGACCCACACCGTGTCGCGGACGAAGCGGTAGGTGAGGCGGATGTCGAGGTCGGCCCGGAAGACCCGGGCGGCCACCCCGCGCTCCAGCGTCCCGAGCCAGGCCTTCTCGAACTTCTGCTGCGAGTCGGACAGGTACCGGAAGCGGGGCTGCGCGGACAGGTGCCGGGATTCCTTCTGGTAGATCGCGACGGCGGCGCGGTGCCGGTCGATCTCCCGGAAGGACTCGGTGACGAGGGCCTCGATGGTCTCCCGGGGGCCGAGGCCGGCGGCGAGGACGGTGTCGTAGCCCTCCCACAGCTCGTTCAGGAAGGCCGAGAGGATCTCGTCGAGCATCGATTCCTTGGAATCGAAGTGGTAGTAGAGGCTGCCGGCGAGCATGCCGGCGGCGTCGGCGATCTTGCGGACGGTGGTGGCGTTGTAGCCCTGCGCGGCGAAGACCTCGGCTGCGGTGTCGAGGAGCTCGCGCCGGCGTTCGGGTGAGGCCGTCACCTGGGGCTTCTTCTTGGCTGTCGGCCGGGTCGGCTGGTTCGTTGGCACGCGCCCATTCTCGGCCTATGCGCGCTGGCTGCTGACCGAGACGGTCTCGCCGGTCATGTACGAGGAGTAGCCGCTGGCCAGGAACACGATGACGTTGGCGACCTCCCAGGGCTCGGCGTGGCGGCCGAAGGCCTCGCGGGCCGTGAGCTCGCCCAGCAGTTCCTCGCTGGTGACCTTCACCAGGTGCGGGTGCATGGCCAGGCTGGGGGCGACCGCGTTGACGCGTACGCCGAACTCGGCGGCCTCCAGTGCCGCGCAGCGGGTCAGGGCCATCACCCCGGCCTTGGCGGCGGCGTAGTGGGCCTGGCCGGTCTGGGCGCGCCAGCCGACGACGGAGGCGTTGTTGACGACGGCGCCGCCCCGCCCGGAGGCCTTGAAGGACCGCAGTGCGGCGCGGGTGCAGCGGAAGGTGCCGGTCAGGGTGACGTCGAGGACCTTGCCCCACTGTGCGTCGGTCATGTCGACGAGGGCGGCGGTGCCGCCGAGGCCGGCGTTGTTGACGACGATGTCCAGGCCGCCGTGGGTCTGCTCGGCGCAGGCGAAGAGGGCGCCGACCTGGTCCTCGTCGGTGACGTCGCAGGGCAGGGCGGTGACGCGGCCGGCGCCGAACTCGGCGGCGAGGGCCTGCTCGGTCTCCTTCAGGCGGCGGGCGTGGGAGTCGCCGATGACGATGCGGGCGCCCTCCTCCAGGAAGCGGCGGGCGGTGGCCCCGCCGATCCCGGCTCCGGCGGCGGCGGTGATGACGGCGCTGCGGCCGTCCAGCAGGCGGTGGCCGGGCACGTGGCGGGGTTCGTTCATGCGCTTTCCTCGACGCTGCTCATGGCCGTACGGTAACCTGCCAAACGCTTGTTAGGGAAGCGTGCGAAGGGCGTGGAAAGGGGCGGGCACCTGATGGATCTGACCCAGACGTCGGAGGTCGCGGCCTTCCGGGCGCAGGCCCGGGCCTGGCTCGCCGAGCACGTCCCGGACTCCCCCCTGCCCTCCCTGGAGACGGCCGAGGGCTTCGCGGTGCACCGTGCGTGGGAGGCCCGGCTGCACGCGGCCCGCTGGTCGGCGGTGTCCTGGCCCGAGGAGTACGGGGGCCGGGGCGCGGACATCGAGCGGTGGCTGGTCTTCGAGGAGGAGTACTGGGCGGCGGGGGCGCCCGGCCGGGTCTCCCAGAACGGCATCAGCCTGCTCGCGCCGACCCTCTTCGACCACGGCACCCCCGAACAGCGGGCCCGGGTGCTGCCGCCGATGGCGAGCGGCGAGGTGATCTGGGCGCAGGCCTGGTCCGAGCCCGAGTCGGGCTCCGACCTGGCCTCGCTGACGTCGCGGGCGGTGCGCACCGGGGGCGGCTGGCTGCTGTCGGGGCACAAGACCTGGTCCTCGCGGGCGGCGTTCGCGGACCGGGCGTTCGGCATCTTCCGCACCGACCCGGGGGCCGGGAAACCGCACCGGGGGCTGACGTACCTGATGTTCGACCTGCGGGCGCCGGGGGTGACGGTGCGGCCCGTCGGGCGCCTCGACGGCAAGCCGGCGTTCGCGGAGCTCTTCCTCGACGAGGTCTTCGTACCGGACGAGGACGTGATCGGGGAGCCGGGGCAGGGCTGGCGGATCGCGATGTCGACGACGGGCAACGAGCGCGGGCTGACGCTGCGCTCCCCGGGGCGGTTCCTGGCGGCGGCGGACCGGCTGGTCGCGCTGTGGCGGGCCGCCGGGGATCCGGGCGACACCGCGCTGCGCGACCGGGTGGCGGACGCGGTGGTGGGGGCGCGCGCGTACGAGCTGTTCACCTGGGCGGGAGCCACGCGGTTCGCGGCGGGCGAGCGGATCGGCGCCGAGTCCAGCCTGAACAAGGTGTTCTGGTCGCAGTACGACATCGCCCTGCACGAGACGGCGCTGGACCTGCTGGGCGCGGACGCCGAGCTGGCGCAGGGCCCGTGGGCGGAGCCCTGGGTCTTCTCGCTGGCCGGGCCGATCTACGCGGGCACGAACGAGATCCAGCGCGACATCATCGCCGAGCGCCTGCTCGGCCTCCCGAAGGGCCGCCGCTGATGCGCTTCCTGCCGACCGCCGAACAGGCGGACTTCGCCCGTACGCTGCACGGCCTGCTCGGCGCCTCGGAGGTCCCGGCGGCCGTACGCGCCTGGGCCGCCGGGGACCACGGGCCGGGGCGGGCGGTGTGGTCGCGGCTCGCGGACACGGGCCTGTTCGCGCTCGCGGCGGACGAGGCGTACGGCGACCTGGGCGGGCTGGGGCTGCTTCCGGTGGAACTGGCCCTCGGCTTCGTGGAGCTGGGACGGGCGGGGATGCCGGGGCCGGTGGTGGAGACGGCTGCGGCGGCCGTGCTGCTGTCGGTGCTCGGGGCGGCCGGGGAGGACGGGCCGGCGAAGCGTTTCCTGCCGGGGCTGGTGACGGGCGGGGCCCTGGCCACGCTGACCCTGCCGGGCGGAGGCCCGTACGCCCTGGACGCGGACGCGGCCACGTACTGCTTCACGGTGTCGGCGACGGGGGAACTCCGCGTCGCGGACGGGAGCACGGACATGGCCCCGGGCGGCGGTACGGGCGCGGACCCGGGCGGCGGTACGGAGAGGGGCGCGGGCGGCGGTACGGGCGCGGACCCGGGCGGCGGTACGGGGAGGGGCGCGGGCGGCGGTACGGGCGCGGACCCGGGCGGCGGCTCGGGGAGGGGTGCGGGCGGGCCGCTGCGGTCCACGGACCCGGCGCGCAGGCTGTTCGCGCCCGCGGCGGACGGGGAGTTGCTCGCCGCCGGCCCGCAGGTCCTGGCGGCGGCGGGGACGGCCCTGGGCTGGGCGCGGCTGCTGACCGCGGCCCAGTGCCTGGGCGTGGGCGAGGCACTGCTGGCCGACACGGTGCGGTACGTCAAGCAGCGCACGCAGTTCGGCACGCCGGTCGGCGGCTTCCAGGCGGTGAAGCACCGGCTGGCGGACACGCTGCTGGGCCTGGAGTTCGCGCGGCCGCTGGTGTGGGCGGCGGCGCTCACCCTGACGCCGTGGGAGGTCGCGGCGGCGAAGCTGGCCGCGGGCGAGGCGGCGTACGCGGCGGCCATGACGGCGCTGCAGCTGCACGGGGCCGTCGGCTACACGGAGGAGCTCGACCTGTCCCTGTGGCTGCGCAAGGCACGGCCGCTGCGCGATGCGTGGGGGTCGCCGTCGGCGTGCCGGGCGGCGGTGCTTCAGGAACGGGACCGGGAACGAGACCGGGAACGGGAGCGGGAACGAGAGCGGTAGTACGTCGCGAGAGCGGTGTTCACGAGGACGATTGCGGCGAACCAGAGTCCGGCGGCCCGCTGCCCGAGCGCGAGGAGCGCGAGGGCGGCGGCACCGAACACCACGGCCTTGACCGCGAGCCGCGCGGCGAGGGGGACGGCGAACCGGGCCTTGGGCGCGGCGAACGCCCCCCACAGCACGGCGGCGGCCAGCGGAGCGGCCACGGCGAGCCAGAGGCCGGCGGTGGAGCCCCACCAGGCGAGGACGCCGAGCGCCACCAGTTCCAGCACGAACGCGAGGCCCTCGTTGACGAGGAAGAGCGGATGCGCGCCGCGCCGGCTCACAGGACGGCCACGCTGAGGGTGACGACGTAGCGCTCCTCGACCGCCCCGTCGGGGAACACGGCCGCCAGCCGGGCCCGTTCCGCGTCGAGGAACTCCCGTGTCCCGGCCGGTCCGAGCATCAGGAAGGCGGAGTGGCTCGCGTGGTTGGCGAGGTGCACGTCGAGCGGGATCCGGCGCGACCAGCGGACCTCGCGGGTGGTGAACGCCGGACCGGCCGGCAGGGCGCGGAAGGTGGCCCCGCCGGCGGCGAACAGGTCCCGGATCCGCGCGTCCTGTTCGGCGATCCAGGGGACGGCGCAGTCCATGTCGTTCCACCACAGGGCGAGCGCGCCGCCGGGGCGCAGCACGCGACGGGCCTCGGGGAGGGAGCGCGCGGGGTCGGTCCAGTGCCAGGCCTGGGCGTACGTGAGGAAGTCGAACCCGGCGGTGACGAGCGGCAGCCGGTCGCCGTCCCCGCGCACGAGCGGGATCCGGGGGTGCGCGCGCCGGAACTCGGCGGCCATGCCGTCACCGGGTTCGACGGCGAGGACGTCCGCGCCGCGGGCGTGCAGGGACCCGGTGGCGATCCCGGTCCCGGCGCCCACGTCGGCCACCCTGGCCCCGCGCAGCGGCCGCCCGGCGAGCGCCTCCAGGAGGTCGAACAGCTCCTCGGGGTATCCGGGCCGGTTCGCCGAGTACAGCGCCGCGGCGGCGTCGAAGGACCGGGCGCGGATGCGGGGCGTGGACGTCATGGCGTCATTGTTTTCGATCCCGGCCCCGCAGACCAGGGCCGTGCGCCGGCCGCCTCCCGGGGCCGGATCCGCTTCAGCGGAACGTGTGGACGACCTCGATCCGGCCCACGATGTGCGCGTTGAACTCGTCCAGCTCCTCCGCCGGCACCCACAGCTCCAGGATCGTCTGCCCGCCCGCCTGCCGGACGGGGTAGCGGGCCAGGAACTCCGTGTCGACCTCGAAGCGCGTCACGAAGCCGGCGCCGCTGTGCTTGACGTTCCAGTCGCGGGCGATGCGGATCGCGTAGTCCTCGTTCAGGACGGGGTAGAAGATCGGCTGCTCCGGCAGCCGTGGCGGCCAGGCCCGCCAGTCGAGCGCGCGGACGAGGTCGAGCTCGTCCGGGCCGGTCGGGCGCCAGAGGGTGGTGGTGTGCGGGGTCGGGGTCGGGGTCGTAGAGGACATGGAGGTGGACCCTAGGCCCGGCCGAGCACGTGTGACCAGCGGATTTCCGTTCAGGCGCGGCGGCGGCGCGGGGAGTGGCGGAGCAGGGTCAGCGTCTGGACGGCCAGGAGGATCGCGGCGCCGGTCCCGGCCGTCGGGAAGTCGTCGGCCGAGGCCCAGGCCCGGCCGCCCAGTTCCGCGATGCCGACCGCGGCCAGCGCGACCAGGAAGCGGGGCACGAACTCGGCCTCGGTGCCGTGCAGTACGCCCGAGCCGACGACGAAGACGGCCAGCAGGACCGGGATCCAGGGTGCGTCCGGCTCGCGCAGCAGCAGCGCGGCGCCGGACTCCACCGCCAGGACGAGTACGTTGCGGAGCAACATCGACATGAGCACATCATGCCGGGGAAATGCGCGTGCGTCCCGGCCGGGTCGGTGTCTAGGATCCACGTCAAGGCGGGGTCGTAGCACAGAGGTAGTGCGCCTACACAGCATGGAGGAGGACGCCGGTTCGAATCCGGCCGCCCCGCCCCCTCATTCCGCTTCGCGTACGCTCCGCCCGAGGGCGGGGTCGTGGTACAGCGGTCGTTGCGCCCCCTCCATCGGGGAACACGCCGGTTCGAATCCGGCCGCCCCGCCCTCCTGTCCCGCCCCGCCGGGGCTACTCCGTGGCCCGGAGCCAGGCCGTGACGGCCGTCAGCGCCGTGCGGGCCGCAGGCAGCGGCAGGCCCAGGAACCCGTGGAAGACCCCCGGGTGGAGGTGGACCGTGCAGTCCACCCCCGCCGCGCCCAGCCGCCGCGCGTACGCCAGGCCCTCGTCGCGCAGCAGATCGCAGTCCGCCAGCACCAGCAGCGTGCGCGGGAGCCGCGACACGTCGCGGGCGCGCAGCGGTGAGACGTACGGGTGCGCCGGGTCGCCGCCGTACTGCTGCCAGTACCAGGCCATGTGGGCCGCGGTGTGGAAATGCCCCTCCCCGTACGCCGCGACGGAACCCGGCGCCGAGCCCGGTGCGGGGTCGGGACCCGGCCCCGGCCCCGGCCCCGCACCCTCCGGGACCGAAGCGGTCGCCGGCGTCGGCGCGGGCGTCGGCGCCCCGGCCGCGTCCAGCGGCGGGTACACCAGCAGCTGGCCCGCGACCAGTTCGGGTGCCCGCAGCGTGGTCACCGCCGCGAGGTTGCCCCCGCTGGAGTCCCCCGCCAGCACCACCCGGCCCGGATCGCAGCCCAGCGCGCCCGCCTGCTCCCGCGCCCACAGCAGTATGGTCAGCGCGTCGTCCGCCGCCGCCGGCCAGGGGTGTTCGGGCGCGAGCCGGTAGCCGACGGAGACGACCACCGCGCCCGATCCGGCGGCCAGCCTCCGGCACGTCGCGTCGTGCGTGCCGATGCCGCACATCACCCAGCCGCCGCCGTGCAGGAAGACCACCAGCGGGCGGCCCGCCGAGCCCGGTGCGGGGTCGTAGACCCGGACCGGGACGCCCGAGGCGTCGCCGTCCCGGACCGAGGCCACCTCCGGGCCCGCCGACCGGCCGCCCGCCGACCGGC
>NZ_JBHYVA010000282.1:7638-10052 GCF_042750055.1 Streptomyces sp. NPDC059456 | reverse complement strand
GGGCGGCTCGGGGGCGGGGGGGGGGGGCGCCCGCGGGGGCCGGGGGGGGCGGTACTCGCTTGTCAAACCGCGGTGCTTGGCGGGGGCCCCCCCCCCCCACGTCCGCCGGGTCGACCGCCGGGTACATGGCGATGCGGAGCTGGTTGCGGCCGAGCTTGCGGTACGGCTCGGTGTCCACGATGCCGTTGGCGCGCAGCACCTTCGAGATCGCCGCCGCGTCGATGTCGTCCGAGAAGTCGATCGTTCCCATGACGGCCGAGCGCTTGTCGGCGTCCTGCACGAACGGGCTCGCGTACTTCGAGGCCTCGGCCCAGCCGTACAGGTTGCGTGCGCTGGCCGCCGTACGGCCGGTGGTGAACTCCAGGCCGCCCTGGGAGTTCATCCACCGCAGCTGCTCGTCCATCAGGAACAGGGTGGACAGCGCCGGGGTGTTGTACGTCTGGTTCTTCAGCGAGTTGTCGATCGCCGTCGGCAGCGAGAAGAACTCCGGGATGTGCCGGCCCGACGCGTGGACGCGCGCCGCGCGCTCCAGGGCCGCCGGCGAGAACGCCGCCAGCCACAGGCCGCCCTCGGAGGCGAAGGACTTCTGCGGGGCGAAGTAGTAGACGTCGCTCTCGGTGATGTCCACCGGCAGGCCGCCGGCGCCCGAGGTCGCGTCCACCAGGACGAGGGACCCCGCGTCGGCGCCCGCGACGCGCTTGACCGGCGCCGCCACACCCGTCGAGGTCTCGTTGTGCGTGTACGCGTACACGTCGACACCCGCCTCGGCCACCGGCTCCGGGTGCGTGCCCGGCTCGGAGGAGATCACGGTCGGCTCGTCCAGCCACGGCGCGAGCTTCGCGGCCTTGGCGAACTTGGACGAGAACTCGCCGAAGGTGAGGTGCTGGGACTTGCGCTCGATGAGCCCGGCGGTCGCGATGTCCCAGAAGGCGGTGGAGCCGCCGTTGCCCAGGATCACCTCGTAGCCCTCGGGCAGCGAGAACAGGTCCCGGATGCCCTGGCGCACGGAGCCGACCAGGTTCTTGACCGGGGCCTGGCGGTGCGAGGTCCCGAGCAGGGAGGTACCGGTGGCGGCGAGGGCGTCCAGCGCCTCGGTCCGCACCTTGGAGGGGCCCGCGCCGAAGCGTCCGTCGGCGGGCTTGATGTCAGCGGGAATCTGGATCTCGGCCACGAGCGGAGCGTATCCGGTCCGGGTCCACGCCTTGGGGAAGCGTCCACCCGATGAGACGAACGTCCCGGGTTCGGGCGGCGGGGGAGGGGCGGGGCGCGGTAAGGCGGTACGGGGGCGAGGGCAGGGCGAGGTAAGGCGGCACGCGGCGGCGTGGCCCTTACATACCCCTTAGTCTGGATTAATGCCCGCATCCTCCCCCGCATCCACCCCCGCCGTCCCCGTGGCGGGCACCGCCCCCGCGACCGGGGCGCTCCCGGCCCCCGCCGGGCCGTCCCGCCTGGGGCCCGTCGCGCTGGTGATCGCGGCCGGGATCTCGGTCCAGTTCGGCGCCGCGCTCGCCGTCATGATCATGCCGGGGGCGGGCGCCGCGGGCGTGGTCACGCTGCGGCTCGCGGCCGCGGCACTGGTGCTGATGCTCCTGTGCCGCCCGAAGGTGCGCGGCCACACGCGCGCCGACTGGGGCACCGTCGTCGCCTTCGGCATCGCGATGGCCGGCATGAACGGGCTCTTCTACCAGTCCATCGACCGCATCCCGCTCGGCCCGGCCGTCACCCTGGAGGTCCTGGGCCCCCTCGTCCTGTCGGTCGTCGTCTCCCGTCGCGCGGCGAGCCTGCTGTGGGCCGGCCTGGCCCTGGCCGGTGTCGCCCTGCTGGCCGGCCACGGCGGCGGGAGCGGCTTCGGCGGCCTCGACCCGGCGGGCTGCGCCTTCGCGCTCGGAGCGGGCGCGATGTGGGCGGCGTACATCGTGTTCAGCGCCCGTACCGGCCGCCGCTTCCCGCAGGCGGACGGGCTGGCGCTGGCCATGGCGGTGGCGGCGGTGCTGTCGCTCCCGCTGGGCATCGCCCAGGCCGGCTCCGCGCTCCTCGTGCCGGGCACGCTGGCGCTGGGCGCCGGGGTCGGCGTCCTGTCCTCCGTCCTGCCGTACACCCTGGAACTCCTGGCACTGCGCCGCCTGCCCGCACCGACGTTCGCCGTCCTGATGAGCCTGGAACCGGCGATCGCGGCCACCGCTGGCTTCCTGGTCCTGAACCAGGCGATGTCGGCCCTGGACGCGCTCGCGATCGCCCTGGTCATCGCGGCGAGCATGGGCGCGGTCCGCTCCCAGGGCGGCAAGGCCACCGCCTGACGCGGGCGTCCGGGCGCCCCCCCCCCCCGCCCCCGGGGGGGGGGGGGGGGGGGGGGGGGGGGGGGGCGGGGGCCCCCCCCCCCCCCCCCGCCGGTGCCGGGAACACGGCGGGGGCGC
>NZ_JBHYVA010000282.1:0-7628 GCF_042750055.1 Streptomyces sp. NPDC059456 | reverse complement strand
CTGCGGCCCGCGGGGGCCCCACCGCCCCCGCCGGCCGGGGCGCGGCGGCGCCCCGCCCGGCCGCGGGGGGGGGTTGCCGGCGGGGCGGGGCGGGCCCGGTCCGGTGCCGGCCGTCAGCCCAGCGGCAGGTCCAGGTACGACGGCGTGGCCTCCGGGGAGGTGAAGGCCAGCGTCGCGCGGGGCAGGTTGGCGTCCCCGTAGAACGGGTCGCGGGCGTCGGCCACCAGCATCAGCCGGTGCCCGCGCGGAACGTCGTACGCCGTCGCCTGGAGCTCGACGTCGGCGCAGACCAGGCTGTCGGGCGGCGAGTCGAGGTCGCAGTACGGGGCGTGCGTGACGATGTGCGCCGTCCCGTCCGGGGCCACGGCGAGCAGGTACGCGACGAACGAGGACCCGGCGTTCGCCGCCCGGTACGTGACGCGCAGCCGCGGCGTGCCGCGCAGCCGCAGCGTCTCCGCCTCCGGCTCCGCGGTCCACACCGCGGCGACGGTGCGGTCGATGTCACCGGTCCGGTAGGCCTTCGGGCGGCCCGCGATCTCGTCGTACCCGCAGAGCACGACCGCGTCCGCGACGGTCGCCGGGGTGTCCACCCCGCACAGGACGCCCGCGCTCCATCCGGCCTCGGGCCGCTCGGCGAGCTCCCCGCCGCCCGCCAGGTGCAGCCGGCGTACGTGCTCGGTCACGGAATGCCAGGTGGGGCGGGGTTCCAGGGTCTGGCCCCACATGACCTCGCTGAGCACCTGGCCCTCGGCGGCGATGCCGTTGTCGATCCCCTTGAGATGGTGGTCGAACCAGCGGTGGGCGTTGGTCCAGATCCGGTTCGGCAGGCCGGTCATGCCCGTCATCTCGGGCCCGGAGTGGTCGCCGATGGAGAGGTCGAGCCGCTTGGGGCCGATCAGCTCGTTGAACATCTTCAGGGTCTGGTTGGCCGGGAAGAGCGTCTCGTGCCAGGCGTGCGAGAAGTAGACGGGGACCTGGCGGCGGTTGAGCTCCTTGACGTGGCTGAACGGCGAGCGCTGCTCGGCCCAGCGCAGGGTGCCCTGGATGTCGCGGCCCGCGAGGACGTTCTCGAACACGCTCTGCGTCTGCGGGCTCAGCCGGGCCTTCGCGGCCGCCTTGAGCAGCGCCTCCACGGCGGCCACGTGCCGGGTCCGGTTCTCGTGGAAGGCTTCCCCTAGGTCGCCCCAGCTGCTGAGCGCGACCACCGCGTCGACGCGCGTGTCGTGCGCGGCGACGAGCTGGCCGATGCCCGACCCGTACGAGTCGCCGAGGAAGCCGATCCTGGTGACCGGGCCGGCGGTGCGTTCGATGAGGTGGTCCAAGGCGCGGCTGCCGTCGGCGACGTCGAGCGGCCCGGCCACGTCGACCTGGCCCTCGGAGCCGCCGAAGCCCCGGGCGCTGTACGCGAGGACGTTGTAGCCGCGCGCCGCGAAGACGGTGGCCTGGACGGCGTAGGGGAGCCAGCCGTGGTTCGTCCACGGTGAGGGCATCACGATGACCGGCCGCGCCTGGCCCCCGTTGTGCCGCCACAGTGCGGCGTCGAGCAGGTCCCCGTCGGCTCCGGCTACCTTGACGCGGCTGAAGACGGCGACGGACCGGACGTCGGCGACCTCGGCGGCGCGGGCGGGGCCGAGGCCGGTGACGTCGCCGGTCTCCAGGGCGGTGACGAAGGCGGTGAGGGTGGTCGCGTCGAGTTCGGGATAGAGCGAGTAAGCGGCTGGGATCACGTCGGTTCATCCTCTGTGTCGAGTGACGGAACGTGGGGGCGCGCGCTCGGGGCCCGGAGCGGGGAACGAAGCGTTCAGTATCGATGCGACATCCGGTGAGGTTTCGGTGGTTTGCGACGTCCGGCCGAAATCGCCCCCTGTGCGGCCGGTGCGGGCGGTGCCCCCGGACCTGCCCGGGGTGATGACGGGCGTCAAGTCGCCTTTCGCCCGGGTCCGTTGGAACCGCTGGCGCGAAGGAAGTGTTCGATGGCGAAATCATGCAAGCATGCTTGATTGTTTTGTCGGCGGCTGCCAGTCTTCCCCTCACGCCGAAAGGGGAGCCCGCCGTGCTCGATCCGTCAGCCGTCGCCGTCTTCGCAGACCTGCGCGAGGAGGGCCTCGAACTCGAAACCCTGGTACGGGACCTGCCCGACGCCGGATGGGCCGCGCCCACTCCCGCGCAGGGCTGGACCATCGCCCACCAGATCGCCCACCTGCACTGGACCGACCGGGCCTCGCTGATCTCCCTCACCGACGCCGACGGCTTCGCCGCCCTGGTCGAGGAGGCGGTCAAGGCCCCCGACTCCTTCGTGGACGAAGGCGCCGCACGAGGCGCCGCCCTGCCGCCCGCCGAACTGCTGGCCCACTGGAGGGCCGGGCGCACCGCCCTCGACGAGGCGCTCGCCGCGGCCCCGCCCGACGCCAGGTTCCCCTGGTACGGGCCGCCGATGAAGGCCGCCTCCATGGCGAGCGCCCGCCTGATGGAGACCTGGGCGCACGGCCAGGACGTCGCCGACGCCCTCGGCGTGCGCCGCACCCCCACCGCCCGGCTCCGGCACGTCGCCCGGATCGGCGTCCGGGCCCGCGACTACGCGTTCGCCGTACGGGGACTGCCCGCGCCCGCCGCGGAGTTCCGCGTGGAACTCGTACCCCCGGACGGCGGCGAGCCCTGGACCCACGGGCCCGAGGACGCGGCGGACCGGATCACCGGCCCGGCCCTCGACTTCTGCCTCCTGGTGACGCAGCGGGCCCACCGCGCCGACCTCGCCCTGACCGCGACCGGCCCCGACGCCGACCGCTGGCTGGACATCGCCCAGGCCTTCGCGGGCCCGGCGGGCCCCGGCCGCGCCCCCGGGACCACCCGGTGAACGGCCGCCGGCCGCTGCGCATCGGCAACGCCTCCGGGTTCTACGGCGACCGCTCCAGCGCCTTCGAGGAGATGCTGACCGGCGGCCCGCTCGACGTGCTGACCGGCGACTACCTCGCCGAGCTGACCATGCTGATCCTCGGCCGCGACCGGCTGAAGAACCCCGGCCTCGGCTACGCCAAGACCTTCCTGCGCCAGCTGGAGGACGGCCTCGGCCTCGCGCACGAGCGGGGCGTGCGCATCGTCGCCAACGCGGGCGGCCTGAACCCGGCGGGACTGGCCGACGCGATCCGCACGCTCGCCGCCAAGACCGGGGTCCCGGTGTCGGTCGCCCACGTCGAGGGCGACGACCTGATGCCGTTCGCGGAGGGCGCGCTGACCGCGAACGCCTACCTCGGCGGCGCCGGCATCACCGCCTGCCTGCGGGCGGGCGCGGACGTCGTCGTCACCGGCCGGGTCACCGACGCGGCCCTGGTCAGCGGGCCGGCGGCCTGGTGGTTCGACTGGGCGCCCGAGGACCACGACCGGCTGGCCGCGGCGGTGGTGGCCGGCCACGTCCTGGAGTGCGGAACCCAGGCGACCGGCGGCAACTACGCCTTCTTCACGGCGCACGACGTCCGCCGCCCCGGGTTCCCGCTGGCCGAGATCTCCGAGGACGGCTCCGCGGTGATCACGAAGCACCCGGGTACGGGCGGCGTCGTATCGGCGGGCACCGTCACGGCCCAGCTCCTCTACGAAACCCAGGGCCCCCGTTACCTCGGCCCCGACGTCACCGCCCGGCTGGACACGGTCCGGCTCACGGACGCCGGCCCCGACCGGGTGGCCGTCACCGGCGTCGTGGGCGAACCCCCGCCCCCCACCCTCAAGGTGGGCGTCACCCGGATCGGCGGCTGGCGCAACGAGGTGGTCTTCGTCCTGACCGGCCTGGACATCGAGGCCAAGGCCGCCCTGGTCCAGGCCCAGCTGGCCGACGCCCTGTCCCAGGTGGCCACCGCGGACTGGACCCTGGCCCGCACGGACCACGAGGACGCCCCGACGCAGGAGACCGCGAGCGCGCTGCTGCGGCTGGTGGTGCGGGACCCCTCGCCGGACCGGGTCGGCCGCGCGCTGACCTCCGAGGCCATCGAGCTCGCCCTGGCCAGCTATCCGGGCTTCCACGTCACCGCCCCGCCGGGCCCGGCCCAGCCGTACGGGGTCTTCACGTCCTCGGCGGTGCCGGCTGCCTCGGTCCCGCACGTGGCGGTCCTCCCGGACGGAACCCGCCTCGCGATCCCGGCCCGCCAGGACGCACGCTCCCGCCAGACGCCCGAGGCCCCGGGACACCCCCCGACGCCCGCCGCAACCACACCCCCCGCCGGGCCCGCGGCACACCCCGAGCCCTCCGGCCCCGCCGGGTCCGCGGCGCAGCCCGCGTCCACCAGCTCCGCCGGGCCGCAGGCGCAGTCCGTGCCGACCGGCACCGCACCGCCGCAGGTGCAGCCCGGGCCCACCAGCTCCGCCGGGCCGCAGGCGCAGTCCGTGCCGACCGGCACCGCACCGCCGCAGGTGCAGCCCGTGCCCACCGGCCCCACCGGCCCCGCCGGGCCGCAGGCGCAGCCCGTGCCCACCCGCGCCGGACCGCCGGAGGCGCCGGCGGGGGGGACCCGGCGCGTACCCCTCGGCACGCTCGTCGGTGCCCGCAGCGGTGACAAGGGCGGCGACGCCAACATCGGCGTCTGGGTCGAACGCGACGACGCCTGGGACTGGCTCCACACCACGCTCACGGTGGACGTCCTCAAGGCCCTGCTCCCGGAAACCGCAGGCCTGGCCGTCACCCGCCACGCCCTCCCCAACCTCCGCGCCCTCAACTTCACGCTCCCCGGCATCCTCGGTGCCGGCGTCGCCTCCGCCCACCGCTTCGACCCCCAGGCCAAGGCCCTCGGCGAATGGCTGCGCGCCCGGCACGTCGACATTCCCGCCCACCTCCTGCTCACCCCGGAGGGGACCCGCTCATGACCCGCCTCACCACCACCGTCGACCCGTACGCCCCCGACCACCTCGCCCACCGCGCCGCGGCCACCGCCCGCCTCGCCGAGCTGGACGCCGAACACGCCAAGGCCCTCCTCGGCGGCGGCGAGAAGTACACGGCCCGCCACAAGGACCGCGGCAAGCTCCTCGCCCGCGAGCGCATCGAGCTGCTGCTCGACCCGGACACCCCGTTCCTGGAACTGTCCCCGCTCGCCGGCTGGGGCAGCGACTACCCCGTCGGCGCCTCCATGGTCACCGGCATCGGCACGGTCGAGGGCGTCGAGTGCCTGGTCACCGCCAACGACCCCACCGTCCGCGGCGGAGCCTCCAACCCCTGGACCCTCAAGAAGGCCCTGCGGGCCAACGAGATCGCCCGGCAGAACCACCTGCCCTGCATCAGCCTCGTCGAGTCCGGCGGCGCCGATCTCCCCTCCCAGAAGGAGATCTTCATCCCGGGCGGCGCGATCTTCCGCGATCTGACCCGGCTTTCGGCCGCCGGCATCCCCACCGTCGCCGTCGTCTTCGGCAACTCCACCGCCGGAGGCGCGTACATCCCCGGGATGTCCGACCACACCATCATGATCAAGGACCGCTCGAAGGTGTTCCTCGGCGGTCCGCCGCTCGTGAAGATGGCCACCGGCGAGGAGAGCGACGACGAGTCCCTCGGCGGAGCCGACATGCACGCCCGGACCTCCGGACTCGCCGACTACTACGCCCTCGACGAGCACGACGCGATCCGCCAGGCCCGCCGGGTCGTGGCCCGCCTAAACCACCGCCGGGCCCACCCGGCCCCGCCCCGGGCCGAGGAGCCGGCGCACGACCCCGAGGAACTCCTCGGCATCGTCCCCGCCGACCTCAAGACCCCCTTCGACCCCCGCGAGGTCATCGCCCGCATCGTCGACAGCTCCGACTTCGACGAGTTCAAGCCCCTCTACGGCACCAGCCTGGTCACCGGCTGGGCCACCCTGCACGGCTACCCGGTCGGCATCCTCGCCAACGCCCAGGGCGTGCTGTTCAGCGCCGAATCGCAGAAGGCCGCCCAGTTCATCCAGCTGGCCAACCAGCGCGACATCCCGCTGGTCTTCCTCCACAACACCACCGGCTACATGGTCGGCAAGGAGTACGAGCAGGGCGGCATCATCAAGCACGGCTCGATGATGATCAACGCGGTCTCCAACTCCCGCGTCCCCCACCTGTCCGTCCTCATCGGCGCCAGCTACGGGGCCGGCCACTACGGCATGTGCGGCCGCGCCTACGAACCGCGGTTCCTCTTCGCCTGGCCCAGCGCCAAATCCGCCGTCATGGGCCCCCAGCAGCTCGCCGGCGTCCTGTCCATCGTGGCCCGCCAGTCCGCCGCCGCGAAGGGACAGCCGTACGACGACGAGGCCGACGCCGGGATGCGCGCCTTCGTCGAGGCGCAGATCGAGTCCGAGTCCCTGCCGATGTTCCTGTCCGGGCGGCTGTACGACGACGGGGTCATCGACCCGCGCGACACCCGTACCGTCCTCGGCCTGTGCCTGTCGGCCGTCCACAACGCCCCCGTCGAGGGCGCCCGCGGCGGCTTCGGCGTCTTCCGGATGTGAGCCCGCACATGACGAACCTGACCTCCCTCCTGGTGGCCAACCGCGGCGAGATCGCGGTCCGCGTCTTCCGTACCGCCCGCGCCCTGGGCCTGGCCACCGTCGCCGTCCACTCCGACCCCGACGCCGACGCCCTGCACGTACGGGAGGCCGACGCGGCCGTGCGCCTCCCCGGCGCCGCCCCCGCCGACACCTACCTGCGCGGTGACCTCGTCATCGCGGCCGCCCTCGCCGCCGGCGCGGACGCCGTCCACCCCGGTTACGGATTCCTCTCCGAGAACGCCGGCTTCGCCCGCGACGTCGCCGCCGCCGGACTCACCTGGATCGGCCCGCCGCCCGAGGCCATCGAGGCCATGGCCTCCAAGACCCGGGCCAAGGAACTGATGCGCGCCGCCGGGGTCCCGCTCCTCGACCCCGTCGACCCGGCGTCCGCCACCGCCGCGGACCTGCCCCTCCTGCTCAAGGCCGCCGCGGGCGGCGGCGGACGGGGCATGCGCGTCGTACGGGACCTCGACGCCCTCAAGGAGTCCCTCGACGCCGCCTCCGCCGAAGCCGCCTCCGCGTTCGGCGACGGCGAGGTCTTCGCCGAGCCCTACGTGGAGCGCGGCCGCCACGTCGAGGTCCAGATCCTCGCCGACTCCCACGGCACCGTGTGGGCACTCGGCACCCGCGACTGCTCCCTCCAGCGCCGCCACCAGAAGGTCATCGAGGAGGCCCCGGCACCGGCCCTCCCCGAGACCCTGCGCACCACCCTCCACGAGGCCGCCGTGGCCGCCGCCCGCGCCGTCTCCTACCAGGGCGCGGGCACCGTCGAGTTCCTCGTCGCCGCCGACGGGCGCCCGTACTTCCTGGAGATGAACACCCGCCTCCAGGTGGAACATCCCGTCACCGAGGCCGTCTTCGGGCTCGACCTCGTCGCCCTGCAACTGCGCATCGCCGAGGGCGCGGCCCTGCCGCTGACGCCCCCCGAGCCCGCCGGCCACGCCGTCGAGGCCCGGCTGTACGCCGAGGACCCCGCCCAGGACTGGCGCCCGCAGACCGGCGTCCTGCACACCCTCGCCGTCCCCGGCGGGGTCCGCGTGGACACCGGCTTGGCCCCCGCCGCGCCCCCCGGCCGCCCCCCCAAAACCCAACAACGCCAACCACAAGCCCCCCCCCCCCCCCCCCCCCCCCGCCCAGAAACAAAAA
>NZ_JBHYVA010000281.1:0-10063 GCF_042750055.1 Streptomyces sp. NPDC059456 | reverse complement strand
TTATCAGCGCGCGGCGCCCCCGGGTGCGCGCGGGGTGGGGGCGCCCCTCGCGGCGCCAACCCCCGGGGTTGGTTGCGCCGCCGACCCATTGTGGTGGGGGGTGGCCGCGGGCGTCCGCATCGTCGAGAAGGCCAAGGGCGACGCCTCCACCCTGCGCGCCGAGGCCCAGAAGGACGCCGCCTCCAAGCGCGAGGAGGCCGACGCCCTGTTCGAGGAGACGCGCGCCAAGGCCGCCCAGGCCGCCGCGGACTTCGAGACCAACCTGGCCAAGCGCCGCGAGCAGTCCGAGCGCGACCTGGCCTCGCGTCAGGCGAAGGCCGAGAAGCGCCTCGCCGAGATCGAGCACCGCGCCGAGCAGCTGCGCCTGGAGGCCGAGAAGCTGCGCACGGACGCCGAACGCCGCGCCCGCCAGACCGTGGAGACCGCGCAGCGCCAGGCCGAGGACATCGTCGCCGACGCCAACGCGAAGGCGGACCGCATCCGCAGCGAGTCCGAGCGCGAGCTGGCTGCGCTCACCAACCGCCGCGACTCGATCAACGCCCAGCTCACCAACGTCCGCGAGATGCTGGCGACGCTGACCGGCGCGGCCGTCGCGGCGGCCAACCCGATCGTCGACGACGAGCCGGTCACCCGCGGCGTTCCGGCGCAGCAGAGCCGCTAGTACGCACGGCAGTTCACCGGCCGTCGACCGGTCGGACCGCCGCCGTCTACCGGCTCGTGGACGAATGTCCTGCCCGAGGGCCCTATGTCACCCTTTTGAGGTGGCGTGGGGCCCTCGGGCGTTCTAGCGTGAGCGTCATGATCGAGCTTGAGGGCCTTACGAAACGATTCGGCGCGAAGACCGCCGTGGACCACCTCAGCTTCCAGGTCAGACCGGGGGTGGTGACCGGCTTCCTCGGCCCCAACGGGGCGGGGAAGTCCACGACCATGCGCATGATGCTCGACCTCGACAACCCGACCAGCGGTACGGTCCGGATCGACGGCAAGCACTACCGGGACCTGCCGGAACCGCTGAAGCACATCGGGGCGCTGCTGGACGCCAAAGCCATGAACGGCGGCCGCAGCGCCTACAACAACCTTCTCTG
The DNA here is from genome assembly GCF_042750055.1 of Streptomyces sp. NPDC059456. Classification (NCBI taxonomy): domain Bacteria; kingdom Bacillati; phylum Actinomycetota; class Actinomycetes; order Kitasatosporales; family Streptomycetaceae; genus Streptomyces; species Streptomyces sp. NPDC059456. Next base: position 8,978 of record NZ_JBHYVA010000281.1, on the reverse strand, counting down.
CCTTGCCCAGTCGAACCGGATCCCGGAGAGCCGGGTCGCGGAGGTGCTGGATCTCGTCGGACTGACGCCCGTGGCGAAGAAGAAGTCGAAAGGATTTTCGCTGGGCATGGGCCAGCGCCTGGGAATCGCCTCCGCGCTGCTGGGCGACCCGGAGATCCTCATGTTCGACGAGCCCGTCAATGGTCTGGACCCGGAGGGAATTCTCTGGATCAGGAATCTCATGAAGGGGCTTGCGTCGGAGGGCAGGACGATCTTCGTCTCGTCCCACCTGATGAGCGAAATGGCGCTGACGGCGGACCATTTGATCGTCATCGGTCAGGGAAAGCTGTTGGCTGATATGTCTATGGCTGATTTCATTCACAAGAACTCGCGCAGCTACGTCCGGCTGCGCTCACCGCAGCAGGAGCGGCTCAAGGACGTCCTGCACGAAGCCGGGATCGACGCCATCAGCGTCCCGGCGACCGGCGCACTGGAGATCGACGGGGTGGGCCCGGAACAGCTCGGCGAGCTGGCCGCCCAGCATCAGATCGTGCTGCACGAACTCAGCCCGCAACGGGCTTCACTGGAGGAAGCGTTCATGCGCATGACGGCGGACTCCGTCGAGTACCACGCCCACGCACCCGGCACCCCGGGCATCCCCCCGGGTCCCGGCCCGGCCGAGGCCCCCGCGTGGGGCGCCGGCTACGAGGCGACGCGCAAGGGCGGGCAGTGACCATGTCCTCCTTCCCCGCCGTTCTCCGGTCCGAGTGGACCAAGATCCGCACCGTCGCCTCCACCACCTGGACCCTGGTCGCGGCGCTGGTGGTGACGGTCGGCGTCAGCGCCGGCCTGTGCGCCGTCTTCAACGCCACCTTCGACGACATGCCGAAGGAGCAGCAGATCACCTTCGACCCGACCCTGGCCAGCTTCGCGGGCATGACCCTCGGCCAGCTCGCCATGATCGTCTTCGGTGTGCTGGTGATCGGCACCGAGTACAGCTCGGGCATGATCCGCACCTCGCTGGCCGCCGTGCCGCGCCGTGCGAACTTCCTGGCCGGCAAGCTCATCGTGGCCACCGGCCTCGCGCTGGCCGTCGGCCTCGTCACCAGCTTCCTGTCCTTCTTCCTGGGACAGGCCATCCTGGGCGACCGCAGCATCGGCATCGACGCGCCGAACGTGCTGCGCGCCGTGATCGGCGCCGGCCTCTACATGGCCATGATCGCGCTGTTCTCGATGGGCGTGGCGACGATCCTGCGCAGCTCCATGCTCTCGCTCGGCATCCTGATGCCGTTCTTCTTCCTCGTCTCGACGATCCTCGGGGCGGTCAGCGCCACCCGCAAGGTCGCCCAGTACTTCCCGGACCAGGCGGGCTCCAAGATCATGCAGGTGGTCCCGGGCGCGATGGACAGCGGCGAGGCCCCCTACGGACCGTGGGGCGGCTTCGGGATCATGGCGCTGTGGGTGCTGGCCTCGGCGCTCGGGGGCTACCTGGTGCTGAAGAAGCGCGACGCCTGACGGACGGACGAGGCGGACGAGGCGGACGTCCCTCTTGTGACGGACGTCCCTCCCGTGACGGACGTCCCCCGCACTACGGGTCATCCCCGGGTCGGAGTCAGGGACAGCTCAGGGATCCGGTCCGGGATGGAACCGTAGGCGACTCGATATCCTCTTAACCCTTACGCGGACGAAAGCCGTCCGGTCCTGGCAAGGGGCAGAGCAATGATCGAGGCAGTCGGCCTGACCAAGCGCTACGGCGCCAAGACCGCCGTCGACCAGCTGTCCTTCCAGGTCAGGCCGGGTCACGTGACGGGATTCCTGGGGCCCAACGGCTCCGGGAAGTCCACCACCATGCGCATGATCCTCGGACTGGACCGGCCCACGGCCGGCACCGTGACGATCAACGGCGCGCCCTTCCGGCAGCTGCCCAACGCCCAGCGGCACGTCGGGGCCCTGCTCGACGCGAAGGCCGTGCACGGCGGCCGCCGGGCCCGCAGGCACCTGCTGTCCCTCGCGCAGCTCTCCGGCATCCCCGAGAGGCGGGTGGACGAGGTCCTGGCCGTCGTCGGCCTCCAGGACGTGGCCAAGCAGCGCACGAAGGGCTTCTCGCTCGGCATGGGCCAGCGGCTCGGCATCGCCGCCGCGCTCCTCGGCGACCCCCAGGTGCTGCTCTTCGACGAGCCGGTCAACGGGCTCGACCCCGAGGGCATCCTCTGGGTCCGCACCCTCATGCGCCGGCTCGCCGCCGAGGGCCGCACCGTGTTCGTCTCCTCGCACCTGATGAGCGAGATGGCGCTGACCGCCGACCACCTCGTCGTGATCGGCCGCGGCCGGCTGCTGGCCGACATGGGCACCCAGGAATTCATCGCGCACAACTCGGCCGGATTCGCGCGGGTACGCGCGGCCGACAATGATCAAGATGGCCGGGATGCACTGGGCGGGGCCCTGACCAAGGCGGGCGGCCGGGTGCTCCAGGAGCCCGACGGGGCACTGCGCGTGACCGGCCTGGAGCTCCCCCGGATCTCCGACCTCGCGCACGGGGCCGGCGTACGGCTGTGGGAGCTGTCCCCGCACCGGGCCTCGCTGGAGGAGGCCTACATGCGGATGACCCAGCCCTCCGTGGAGTTCGGCTCCACCGAGGACCCGCGCAACGAGCTCTGGGAACCGGATCCGCTGGCCCTGCCCGCCTGGGAGGAGGAGCTCCCCGCGCCCGAGGTGCCGCAGAGCGGCTTCTTCGCTCCCCCGCCGCCCGGCGCGGGCGGGCAGCCCTTCCTGATGCCCGCCAGCCCCGGCGAGCTCGCCGGCACCGCGCAGAACACCCCGACGGACCCCCGCAAGGACACCCGATGACCGGCCCCACGAACACCGCGGACCAGCCGAAGAGCTACAGCTCGCCCCTGCCGACGCCCCGCCCGCACCTCGGGCACGCCGTGGCCTCGGAGTGGACGAAGATGATCTCGGTGCGCTCCACCGTGTGGACGCTCGGCTCGATGGTGCTGCTCGTCGTCGGCATCGGGGTGCTGGCCGTCTCCGAGACCCGGAGCACCGACTACCAGGAGGTGCCGCTCACGGCGCCCGCGCTGTTCGGGCTGCTGGTGGGGCAGATCTCCGTGATGGTGCTCGGCGTCCTGACGATCACCTCCGAGTACGGAACGGGCATGATCCGTACGACGTTCACCGCGGCCCCCGACCGGGCCCGAGTGCTGACCGCGAAGTACCTCGTCTTCGCCACCGTCGCGTTCCTGGCCGTCGCCGGTTCGGTGGCGCTGGTGGGGCTGTCCTCGGCGATCCTGCGCGGCGGCGCCGCGTCCGGGCACCACGGCAGCGGGGAGTGGGCCCGCGCGCTGAGCGGCTGCTTCTACGTCACCCTGCTGGGGGTGCTCGCCCTCGCGGTCGGGGCGATGCTGCGGCACTCCGCCGGGGCGATCGCCGTGATGCTGGGCCTGGTCACGCTGCCGCCGGTGATAGGGGGGATGCTCAGCATGTGGGAGTCCATGGCCCCGCTCGGCAGCGCCATCCTGCGCTACAACGCACCGGTCGCCCTGATGCAGCTGTTCGGCCTGCCGGACGCCGGTACCGGGGCCTCGCCCGGCACCGCGACCCACCTGCTGCTGCTCCTGCTGGTGGCGGGCGCCGCGGTGGCGGGCTCGTACGTGGTGGTCGGCCGCCGCGACGTCTGATCCGCGCTCCCCCGCCCCCTAGTACTTGGGGGCGTTCCTGGACCGCTGCACCCGCGAGGTGCGGCGGTCCTTCGCGTTCCAGCAGGCCTTGTGCCAGTGCCGGCGGTCGTCCACGCCGCCGTACTCCGGCCAGGCCACCAGGTGCGGGGTGCCCGCGGGGATCTCCTGGTCGCAGCCCGGGCAGCGGTAGCGCTTGCCCGCCGCGCTCGCGCCCGCGACGTGCCGGACCTTCCACTCCTCGCCCTGGTACTCCTCGGTCCGTTCCAGACCGAACCGGTCCAGGCCACCCGAACCGGTGCCCGAGCCGGGTTCCGGACGGTCGGCTGGATTCCCGCCGCCCCTGGGGCGGTTGTGGCGCGGTGACACGTATACCTCACGGATGGGCGGACGGCAGTGACTTTCTCCCAAGACTACGCGCAGCGAGGCCCGGTACCCGCAGGGTGGCTGACAGAGGCCGGCTGACGGAGCCGACGCCGCCGCACTGGCGTCGACTGGCCTGACTATCCCAATAACTTTCCTGTCAGGCCGTGCCTTTGGCACGTGTCAGACGTTGTTGCCAACAGAGGAAACCGGTCCACCTGGGGGAGGCCGCGTCAGCCACGAGGAAGGTAAAGGCGATGCGTGTAGGAGCGTTTGTACTGGCGGCCCAGTTCCCGGGCCAGGGGCAGGGGGAGGCACTGCACCGGGCGGTGCGGACGGCAGAGGTGGCCGAGGAGTCCGGGCTCGACTCGGTCTGGCTCGCCGAACACCATTTCGTCCCGTACGGGGTCTGCCCGTCGGCGGTGACCCTGGCGGCCCTGCTGCTGGGACGGACCCGGCGGCTGCGGGTCGGCACGGCGGTGAGCGTGCTGCCGAGCACGCACCCGGTGGCCCTCGGCGAGCAGGCGGCGCTGCTGCACCTGACGTCGGGCGGCCGGTTCACCCTGGGGGTGGGCCGCGGCGGGCCCTGGGTGGACCTGGAGGTGTTCGGCGGGGGGCTGGACGCCTATGAGAAGGAGTTCCCGGAGGACCTGGACCTGCTGCGGCGCTGGCTCACCGAGCCGCGGGTGGCGGCCGCCGGCGGGCGGTACGGGTTCCGCGAGGTGGCCGTCGTACCGCGTCCGTCGGAGGCGCTGGACGGGGACGGATCGGGGCCGGAAGTGATCGTCGCCTGCACCTCTCCCGCGTCGGTCCGGCTGGCCGCGCAGCGGGGGCTGCCGATGCTGCTGGGCATGCACTGCGGGGACGAGGACAAGGCGGCGATGGTCGCACTGTACCGGCGTACGGCCGCGGCGGCGGGCCACAGCCCGGACGCCCCGCACGTATCGGCGGGCGTGTGCCAGCTGGCGGACCGTACGGCGGACGCCCGGGAGGCCCTGCTGAAGGCGATGCCGGGCTGGCTGAAGCAGGGGCTCGACGCGCACGTGACGGTGGACGGCCGGGAGCGCGCGATGCGGGACCCCGTCACCTACACGGAGCTGCTCTGCGATCTGCACCCCGTGGGCACCCCGAGGCTCGCGGCGGACCGGCTGGCGGCCACGGCGGAGCGGACGGGCATCACGCGGTTCGCCCTGCTGGCGGAAGGTTCCGGGGATCTCGCCGCGACGGAGGAGAACGTACGGCGCCTCGGCGCCGAGGTCCTGCCCCGCCTCGGCTGAGGCTGCCGCTCCGGTATCAGTGGCACACACCTCCCGCGATACGGAGCGGCAGCGGAGTACGGTCGTGCGGGCTGAACATGTGGTGCGGATGCTGCTGGTGGTACGGGTGCTGCTGGTCGTACGGGTCGTACGGTCAGCAGTCCCGGAGCTCGGGCGACTGGTTGAGCAGCTGGCCGCGGATCGAAGTGAACTTGGCGAGCCGGTCGTCCGAGGAAGGATCCAGGGGGAACACGGCCACCCGGTGGCAGTTCTGGAACGCCAGGCGCACCCCGAAGTGCCGCTGCAGGGCACCCCGTATCGCGTCACTCGCAAGGGCACGCAGCAGCTGGCCACGCGCCTGCTCGTCCGGCGGCGGCGTCTGGTTGTCGGCGAACTCTCCGCCGTCCACCTTCAGCTGGGCCACCAGCGAGCTGATCATCTCCCACGCGAAGGGCAGGGAGGTCCGGACGCAGTCGACGAAAGCGGCTTCGTCGACCTCGCCTCGCTCGGCCTGTTCGAGTAGGGCCGGTGAGACGTCGAGCGACATGGGTTCTCCTCTCGCGACCCCGGCCGTTTGGGTTGCCGGAGTCTTACGGGCAGGGAAGGAGGTCGCGACGCAGAGTGCACGCTCCGCCACCTCCCGCTCACCACGGTAGGCGCCCCGTGGGTGGCGCACCAGGAGAATGCGCATACAACGCGCCATCCGCGAAGGGGGCTTTCGGGGGCGAATCGCGTGGAGGGCTTCTCGTCGAGTAGCGTTGCCGACCATGCGTCTCGTCATTGCCCGCTGCTCCGTCGACTACGCGGGCCGGCTCACCGCCCACCTGCCCTCGGCACCCCGTCTGATCCTCGTGAAGGCCGACGGCAGTGTCTCGATCCACGCGGACGACCGGGCGTACAAACCGCTCAACTGGATGTCGCCCCCGTGCACCCTCAAGGAGGGGAGCGGTGATGAGGCCGGCGTCTGGACGGTCGTCAACAAGGCGGGCGAGAAGCTCATCATCACCATGGAGGAAGTCCTCCACGACTCCTCCCACGAGCTGGGCATCGACCCCGGCCTGATCAAGGACGGCGTCGAGGCGCACCTGCAGGAACTGCTGGCCGACCGGATCGAAACGCTGGGTGAGGGCTACACGCTGATCCGGCGCGAGTACATGACGGCGATCGGGCCGGTGGACATCCTGTGCCGGGACGCCTCCGGCGCGACGGTGGCGGTGGAGATCAAGCGGCGCGGCGAGATCGACGGCGTCGAGCAGCTGACCCGCTACCTGGAACTCCTGAACCGCGACCCGCACCTGGCCCCGGTCCGCGGGGTGTTCGCGGCCCAGGAGATCAAGCCGCAGGCCCGCGTTCTGGCCACGGACCGCGGCATGGACTGCGTGGTCCTGGACTACGACGCCCTCCGCGGCATCGAGGACGACAAGCTCCGCCTGTTCTGACCGGACGCGACCACGCGCCTCCCACACCGCGCCCCGCCGCCTCGAACGCCGGCGGGGCTCGACGCGCGGGCTAGGTGCTCGACGGGCTGCCGGCCGGGCTCGTCGTGGGGGTGGGGGTCGACGGCGGGGTCACGGACGGCGTCGGCGTCGGCGCGGAGGGCGTCGGGTCCGGCTTCGGGGACGACGGCTCCGGGTCCGGGTTCGGGTCCGATGACGACGGAGTGCGCACCGGCGCCGTCTGCGGCTTGCGCGACGGCGTACGGGAGGTCTGGTTCGGGTCCGGGCTGACGCCCTGCTCCGGGGAGTCGGATGCCGGGGCATCGGGCGCGGTCGTCCCCGGATCCGGTGCAGGATCGTTCCCGCTGGTTCCTGCCACGCCCGCCGCGGGCGTCGGTGCCGACGACGCCGCCGGGCCGGTACCGCCCGCGGGGACCTCGGGGTCGTCCGAGCCCGTCATCGTCAGGGCGACCACCGTGCCCAGCACCGCCACCGTCAGCGCTCCCGCCGCCGCCAGCAGCACCGGCTTCCGGCGCGCCCGGGCGCGCGCCGCTGACGCGGCGGAGGGGCGCGCGGGAGGGAAGGACGGCGCAGCCTGCGTCGGCTTCGGGTCGAGGGGGAAGGCCTCCTCGAACACCTCCGACAGCGTCGTCGGCGCCACCGCCGGCCGCCCGATCACCGGCACGACGGGGGTCATCGGGGTCGTGACCGTCACGGACGGCCCGGACGGCCCGGACGACGCGGGCAGCGCGGGCGGCGTCGCGGCCGGCAACACCGTCGTCACCGCCTCCGGCGCGACCGCGGGCGGGGACGTGGGCGTGGCCGTGGCCACCGGCGCCTCCAGCCGCAGCGGCGGCGACACCGCCACGCCCGCCTTCTCGCGGTCCGTGACGAGCGCGAGTGCCCGACGGCCCGCCACCGTGCCCCGCTTGTCGGCGAGCGCGCCCCGCAGGCCGATGGACGCCTCGAGTTCGGCCCGCGCCCGGTCCAGGCGCCCCTCGCACAGGGCGAGTACACCGAGTTCGTGGTGGAAGTACGCCTGTTCCGCGACTTCTCCCGCCTTGCGCGCGGCCTCCGCCCCGGAGCGCAGCACCCGCTCCCAGGCCTCCCAGTGCCGCGAGGCCGCGAACGCCGGGGCCGCGGTCCGGGCCAGCAGGACGGCGGCCACCACGTCGGCCCCGGCCAGCGCCGCCAGCACCGCGTCCGCTTCCGCCGCGACCCGCTCCGGGGTCACGGAGGCGTGTCCGGTCCACCAGGCGTAGTGGCGGGCTGCCGTCCGGGCCTCCTCCGCCGCGGTGTCGCCGAAGCCGGCCTCCTCCAGCTGCCGTGCGACCCCGGAGGCCAGCCGGTAGCGGGTGCCCACCGGGGTGAGCAGTCCGCAGCCGAGGAGTTCGGCGACGGCGGCGTCGGCGTGGGTGTCCCCCACGAGGGCGGGCAGGTGGGCGTGGTGCGGCAGTTCACCGCCGAGCGCGCACGCGATCCGCAGCGCCGCCCGAGCCGACTCGCTGACCCGGGAGGCCAGCAGCTCGGCGGGGGCCGCGCCCTCGGCCAGCGTCGGCAGGGGGACGAACGCGGCGTCCCGCTGCCGCTCTTCGAAGACGCCGGGCTCCTCGTCCTCGTCGCCGGACGCGGTGAGGTTGCGTTCGTCGCGCTGGCGCAGCAGTGCGGCCGCCTGGACGAAGCGCAGCGGCAGCCCCTCGGACGCGAACCGCAGGTCTCCCGCCCAGGCGGTCTCCTCCTCGGTCAGGGCCCGGCCGACGCCCGCTTCGAGGAGTTCCAGGCACTCGGCCCGGCCGAGTCCGCCGAGGAAGACCTCTTCCAGGTGCGAGTCGTCGGAAGGGGCGCGGGTGTCGGGGGTGGTGGCCAGCAGGTAGGCGCATTCGGGGGTGGCGCGGAGCAGCTCGTCGAGGGGGGCGCCGCCCATCTCCAGGTCGTCGAGGAGCACGATGGCGCCGATGTCCCGGACACGGGTGAGGAGTTGGGTCCGCTCGGGGCGTTCCCGGGAGGCCTCGTACACGGCGGCGTACAGCGCGTGCAGCAGTTCGCCGGGCTGCTGGTGCCCGTATCCGCTGAGCCGTACGACGCCGTCGGGTGCCAGTCCCGCGCAGTCGGCGGCGACCGCGTCGAGGAGGGCGGTGCGTCCGGACCCGGCGGGTCCGGTCAGTCGTATGGAGCGGCCGCGGCTCAGCAGCCGTACGAGCCGTTCCCGTTCCTCTTCGCGCGCGAGGAGCGGCGGGGCCGGGGCGGCGGGGCCGGGCAGGGCGGGCGGC
>NZ_JBHYVA010000280.1:0-10065 GCF_042750055.1 Streptomyces sp. NPDC059456 | reverse complement strand
CGGTACTGACAACCTGATTCGTTGCTCCGCCATCCCCGTAACGGCGGGTGCGCGCACGTTCTCTGCCGCGCGCGAAACGTATCGCATCGGCTGATGATGGGAGTACGGCCGAACACGCGGAGCTGACCATGACGGGGTGGCGCGTCAGGGACTACACACAGGACGATCTCGAATCGGTGCTCCGAGTCGACGCCGAGAGCGGCACGACCGAAGAGCCACCGCTCTTTCCGCTCTCGGACGCCGTGGCGGCCCTCCAGGCCCTCCACCCGGCGGTGGTGGCCACGGCGGACGACGTGGTGGTCGGTGCCGCGGTGAGCAGGGTGGACGGAGACCGGGCGTGGATCTTGCGCATCAGCATGGCGCCCGCCTGGCGGCACAAGGGGCTGGGCAGTGACCTGATCACGGCCTTGGAGCACCGGCTGTTCGCCGGTGGCGTCCGAACGGTGCACGCGGTCCTGCCCGACGGAGAGACCGGTGCCGCCGCCCTGTACAACTGCGGCTTCGGCGCCCGTCCGGGCCTGGTCTTCTTCGAGAAGCGCGGACGAGTGACCCCTCAGGCGGTCAGCATGCTGGCGTCGCTGGGAGCGGAGCTGCCGCCCGGGGGGCTGTGGCAGAAGGTCGCGGGCATGCAGCGGGAGAAGGAGCTCATCGAGCGGCGTCTGGTCCTGCCACTGGCCCATCCCGAAATGGCCGCCCAGCACGGCGTGGAGCTGCCGCGGGCCGTGATGCTGTTCGGGCCGCCCGGAACCGGCAAGAGCACGTTCGCGCACGCCATCGCCAGCCGCCTGCAATGGCCCTTCCTCGAACTGTTCCCCGCCCGGCTGGCCGCCGAGTACGGACTGGCGAGCGGGCTGAACCGGCGCTTCGACGAGATCGCCGGGCTCGACCACGTCCTGGTCTTCATCGACGAGGTCGAGGAGATCGCCGGGACCCGGAGCGGCGCGGACGCGACCGCGGTCGGCGTCGTCAACGAACTGCTCAAGGCGATCGTCCGGTTCCGGGGCCAGGACGGGCGGCTGCTCGTCTGCGCCACGAACGACGTGACCACGCTCGACTCCGCGTTCCTGCGGCACGGCCGTTTCGACTACGTCTTGCCGATCGGCCCCCCGGACCACCGCGCGCGGACCGCGCTGTGGGAGAGCTACCTGGACCGGGCGGGCGCGAAGGCCGACAGCGCGGCGCTGGCGGACGCCAGCGAGGGGTTCACCCCCGCCGACATCGCCCATGTGGCGCGCACCGTCTCCCAGATCCAGTTCGAGCACACCTTCGACACCGGGACCCGGGCCCGCCCCACCACCGGGGACTACCTGCGCACGATCGGCGAGACCAGGCCCACGGTCAGCGCGGCCATGGCACAGGAGTTCGCCCGGCAGACCGAGAAGTTCGCCCGCATCTAGGTGTGCTGTCCGGATCAGGCCGGGCCCGCGGCCGTCTCCTCCTCCTCGGCCTCCATGTGCCGGATTCCCTCGTGGGTGAGGGTGACCATCGCCGGGGTGTTGCCGGGGTCCCAGTCGACGGTGATCAGTCCTTCGCCCGCCAGGTAGGTGCAGGCGGCGGCCAGGTCCTGTTCCGGTACCCGGAGGTCGCGCCGCAGCTGTGCTCCGGTGATGCCGAGGAGGCGGTTGCCCTCGACGGATTCGTACAGGACCCGGAGCACCTGGTCGCGGTAGGTCTTGCGTTCGCGCAGTGTGGCCATGACCGCGTCCTTTCGTGTGTGGGGTGGCGCGGGCTCCGGGGCCGGTCGGGGCTTCTCAGATCTCGTCGGAGTGCGCGCCGGTGCCGACGGGGGTCCTGCTGGCGGCCAACCACGAGCGGGCGGGGCCGGCGGGGGTTGACGTGTCCACGGTGAGGTGGAGCCGGGTGTCGCCGTCGAGGCCGGGGTAGCTTCGCTGTTCCGCGCCCGCGAAACAGCGGCGGAGCGCCTCCGCGACCGCACGGGCGGCTTCCGGAGTGTGCGCGATGATCCGGACCTCGGCGTGCCCGAGCGAGGGCAGTGTCTGGGTCTCGATGTACTTCACGTGGGCGTGTTCCCTTTTCGAGTGGGTGAGAGGCCGGCGGAGCGGGGCGCCGAGGCGTCCCGCCCGCTGCCCCCGGTCGGAGGAAGTTCTGTTCCTCACCGGTCGGCACCCGTGTGATGGGCTCGACGACCGGTGCCGTCCGGCAGGCCGGGAGGCCTCGGCAGGGGGTCACTGAAGCGGTAGGCCTCGATCCGCGCGTCGTGCTGGACGTTCAGCAGGTGGATCCAGAGCATTCCGATGCCGATCATGAGGATGATCACTGCGATGAGGACGATGGTCTCCACGGAGCTCACCTCCAGCCGTTTCCGGCCGGCGGCAGGGCGCTTCGTCCCATCGGCTCCCCGAAGGGGGACATGCAGGCCCCGCCTTCGCCCTCCCAGGTGGCTTCCCGGCGGCGGGCGTCGACGATGCCGCGCCCGATGACGGTCTCGTTCGCCATCAGGACGTCTGCGGCCAGGACGCTGCCCGGGATCGCGGCGGCGGCCATCAGCCGGGCGGCGGCCGCGGGCTCGGTCTCGGGCGGGATCACCAGGAGGTCCCAGCGGCCGACGGTGTAGGAGAGCAGGATCAGCTTGTCGGGGTCCTGTTCGGTGAACCAGCCCACGTGCAGGACGTGCCCGGCCACGGCAACCGTGCGCGGGACGACCGGCCAGCGGCGGGGGTTCACGCTGACGCGGGTGATGCGCCCCCAGGTCCCGTCCAGGGCGGCGGCGAGAGCGGGGAGCTCGGCTTCGAGGTCACGTGAGTACGGCCACCAGGCACCGTCCAGCTGACCTGCGAGGGTGGTCTTCGGGGTGAGGGACAGGCGGGCCGGGCGCAGGACAGCAGCGGGCTGCGCAGCGCGGTCGAGGGTCGTGGTCATGTCGCGGACCCGTCTCCGGGCCGTTCGCGAACGGCCCGGTGCAGTGATCGCCGGAAACGACGTCCGCGTGGGAGCGGGTGTGCGGAATACTCCCGGTCCCTTCACCGTACTCCGGTTGGCGATCCAGGAAGCCGCTTCTGACCAGGTATTTTCCGGGCAGGCGGCGAGAGCGGCGCAGTCGGTTTCCCTCGCCGCACCGGGCGGGTGGGTGGAGTACCGTGAAACGACGGAGACGCTCTGCAGCTCAACAGCCTTTTCGACGCCGCCGCCGGCCGTCGAACGGGGTGGCTCCGCACCGCGAGACAGGCGGAATCACCATGGCCGCATCCGACAACCCCGCCCCTGCGAAGCTCCTCCCGGACGCGATCCACCAAGCGGTCAAGCCGGGCGCCGCCCTGCTCCGGCTGGAGACCACGAAGTCCCGCGAAGGGCTCCTGGACGGCGCCTGGTGGCCGCGCTCCAGGGACGTCACGGTCGAGCTGCCCGCACTGATCACGGCACTGACCGCGCACCTCGGGCCCCTCACGCGGGTCGGCCTGGACGCCTCCGCCTGGCAGGACGTCCCGACCCGTCTGGTCATCGACGGCCAGGTCGTGCACCTCGATGCCGACCCTGTCGGCGACGACACCGTCCTCGTCACTCGTGGCCACAACGACCACTTCGCCCTGCTGGTGGTCCCCCCGGACACCACCGCCGACGCCGCCCGCGAAGCGATGGCCCGCGCCGTCCGCGCCGACAACGTCACGCAGGCCACTCAGATCCTCATCGCGACCACACCTGAACCCGAGGACGGCGCCGCCGAGGCGGCGGGCTGACCCCGAATCCTCAGTGGCCGAGCGGGCGGGTGGTGCGCCGGTCAGAGCCCCTCGTCGTGCAGGTCCTCCTCGCGCAGAAGATCGTCCTCGCCGTGGCGCGAGGTCTCCTTCTGGCCGGGCTTGTGTCCCTTCTCGCGGGACGACCGGCCGGGCTGGGGCTGCGCCGGGTCCCCGGGGCGACGGTGCTCCTGCGGCTCGCGCCCCTTGCCCGGCTCCTGGCGCTTGTCCTGCCTACCGTCCATGACGGCGACTCCTCTGGATGCGTGGGGTACGGATTCCTCTCCGATCACGCTGACACGCACCGCGACGGTCTGCATCATGTCGACCGCGAAGCGAGGCATTCGAAGGACGCTCGGCCTCACCAGGAAGGAGGACTGACGACAGCCACTCGCCATCGACGAGTGCCCGGGGCTCAACCTGACTCCCCGCGAGGGAACCCGTGGCACGCAACACTTCACCTCGTGCCGAGCTTTCAGCGGAGGAAGGCCGGGGGACGTCCACGAGCAACGCATCGCCGAGGAACTGACCGGGCGCGTGTACCGAGCAGCGTCCGGCTTCGAACGCCACCGAGAGCCTCATGACGCACCGTCACCAAACTCGGCATTGGTCCTGCCAAAGCCGACCCCAGCCGGTCATACGAGGGAAGCGTCGAGGGCCCGGAGATGGCCTCCCGGAGCCTCCCGTCGCTCACCTCGCCGGGATGGTCTCCGCACGGAAAACGGCCTCCCCTGAGCTGATCTCGACTATCGACCTGCCTCACACAAGCACAGGTCAGCGCACCCGTCCGCGCGCTTTCAGCGGCACCGGCGGGAGCGCAGGCGCAGGGATCGGGGGGCCGTCGTAGCCCTTCACCTCGCCGTAGCGGGTGCCGTTCGTCCAGTCCTCGCGGAACTCCTCGATGTCCGCCTGGCTGCGCCCGATCCAGTTCCAGAACATCACGATCTCCTCCTCGAACGGCTCGCCGCCCAGCAGCATCAGGCCGGCGTCCGAGGTCGCGCTCAGGGGGAGGTCCGTGCGGCCGCAGCCGAGGTAGAGCATGGAGCCCGGGAGGACCGGGACGCCGTCCACGTGGGCCTCGCCCGACATCGACAGCACCGCGTACTCGAAGTCCGGGTCGAGCGGGAGCCGCGTTTCGGTGCCCGCCGCGAGGGTCAGGTCCGCGCCGACGATCGGGCTGTACGCCGTGCCCGGTGAGGTCGCCGTGTCCAGGGTGCCCAGGATGACCGTCGCGGTCAGGCCCGGCGCCGTCACCTGCGGGAGCTCCGCGTGGTGCTGGAAGTGCGGGTCCACGTTGCGGTGGGCCTCGGGGAGGGCCACCCACAGCTGGGCGCCGTGCAGGATCCGGCCGTGCGGGCGGGGGCTCTCCTCGGAGTGGCTGATGCCGCGGCCCGAGGTCATCAGGCCGAGCTCGCGGGGGCGGATCGTCTCCAGGCTGCCGACGCTGTCGCGGTGGAGCACCTCGCCGTCGTGGAGCCAGCTCACGGTCTGGAGCCCGCTGTGGGGGTGCGGGGCGACCTGCATGCCGGGCTCGTCGGCGATGTCGTCCGGGCCGTAGTGGTCGACGAAGCACCAGGCGCCCACCATGCGGCGGCCCAGGTTCGGCAGGAGCCGGCGGACCTCGGTGGACTCCCCGAGCCTGACCGTGCGCGGGCTGAGGAGCTCACGGACTGGTTCGGCCACGACGAAGCCGCGGCCGCCGCAAGCGGAAAGAGCGGGCCGGCGATCGAGATTGCTCATACCGCACAACCTAGTACCCGCGGCGGTGCCGTGTTCGGTGGAATGCCCGGCTGTCGTCCCGTGTTGGAGGGGGCGGACACACCCGAGGACATCACCTGAACGGCGGAAGGGACGCGATGAACGCGCCGACGACCTACTTCGAGCACGGGACGGCAGCCGAGCGCTGGGAGCGGGCCCGGCTCTTCTTCGACGCGAAGGAGTACGCGACGGCCGCCCGCATCCTGCACCCGCTGGCCGAAGAGGCCCCCGAGCAGCTGGCGCCGCGCCTGCTGCTGGCCCGCGCCTACTACCACTCCGCCCAGCTCTCCCGGGCCGAGCAGGAGCTCCGCGCCATCCTGGAGCGCTGGCCCGTGGAGGACTACGCGCAGCTGATGCTCGGCCGGACGCTGGAGCGCCGGGGCCGGGCCGCGGAGGCCGCCCCGTACCTGCGGCTCGCCGCCGCGATGGCCGGCGAGTTCCCCGAGTAGGGCCCGAGTCGGCGGACAAAAGGCTGCGCCGTGCCGGGCCGGGCGGCCGCCTCGGTTAGCCTGGGGGCACGATGAACCGTCTGACCACGCCTTTCGGCTCCTACGAGCTCACCCGCTTCCCCGAAGACCCGCGCGACCAGCTCCGCGCCTGGGACGCCGCCGACGAGTACCTGCTGCGCCACCTCGACTCCGGTACGGGGGAACGCGGCCCGGTGGACCTGGCCGGCGCCGGGCAGATCACCGTCCTCGGGGACCGCTGGGGAGCGCTGACGACGGCGCTGGCCGCGTTCCGCCCGACGCAGATCACCGACTCCTACCTGGCCCGGGCCGGCACGGCCGCGAACCTGGACCGCGCCGGCATCGGCACCGCCAAGGAGACGGTGCGGCTGCTGACCACCCAGGACCCGCCGCCCGAGCGGATCGACGTGCTCCTGGTCCGGGTTCCGAAGAGCCTGGCGCTGCTGGAGGACCAGCTGTACCGGCTGGCGCCGCACGTGCACGCGGGCACGGTCATCGTGGGCACCGGCATGGTCAAGGAGATCCACACCTCCACGCTGAAGCTCTTCGAGAAGATCCTCGGCCCGACCAGGACCTCGCTCGCCGAGAAGAAGGCCCGGCTGATCTTCTGCACGCCCGGTGCCGCGTCGACGCGGGCCGTCGACCCGTGGCCGGTCACGTACACCCTGGACGAGGAGGCGGGCTCGGGCGCCGGCCTGACCGCCGTCAACCACGCCGGGATCTTCTGCGCGGACCGGCTCGACGGCGGCACCCGCTTCTTCCTCCAGAGCATCCCGACCAACACCGACGGAGCCCGGGTCGTGGACCTGGGCTGCGGCAACGGCATCGTGGGCACGGCCGTCGCGGTCGCGGACCCGCGCGCGGAGATCGTCTTCACCGACGAGTCGTACCAGGCGGTCGCCTCCGCCAAGGCCACGTTCCGCGCCAACGTCCACCGCGAGCGCGAGCGGGCCGACTTCCTCGTCGGCGACGGCGTGGCCATGCTGGACCCCGGTTCGGTCGACCTGGTGCTCTGCAACCCGCCGTTCCACTCGCACCAGGCGACGACCGACGCGACGGCGCTGCGCATGTTCGCGCAGTCGCGCAAGGTGCTGCGGCCGGGCGGTGAGCTGTGGGTGGTCGCCAACCGCCACATGGGCTACCACACCCACCTGCGCCGCCTGTTCGGCAACAGTGAAGTCACGGCGAGCGAGCCGAAGTTCGTGGTGCTGCGCGCGGTCAAGCGGGACGAGCGGTCACGCCCCGTGTGACCTGCCGGTATACCCGTCGGTACGGCCCGGGTGCGTCCCGCGTCCGGCCTACACTCGGCCGCGTGAGCAGCCCGGTGCGAAATGACGGTTCGGACGAAGGCGCGGGCGGCGGCGCGGACGGCGCGCGCTTCCGTCGCGAGGAGCTGGCCCGCGCGGCCGGCGTCAGGGTGCGCAACCTGCGCTACTACCAGGAGCGCGGGCTGCTCCCGCCGCCGCGGCGCGAGGGCCGGATCGCCTGGTACTCCGCGGACCACCTGACGCGGCTCCGGCTGATCAGCGATCTGCTGGGGCGCGGGTACACCGTCAACGGGATCGCCGAGCTGCTGCATGCCTGGGAGGCGGGCGGCGGTCTGTCCCAACTGCTGGGTCTGGAGCGGGCGATGACCCGCGACTGGGTCCAGGAGGAGCCGGTCACCATGACCCTGGCCGAGTTGCGCGGGCTGTTCGGCCCGGCGGCGACGGCCGAGGACACCCGGCGGGCCGCGGAGCTGGGGTACGTACGGATCGAGGGCGACCGGGTCACGCACCAGAGCCGGCGGCTGCTGGAGGCGACGCTCACGCTCGTGCGCCAGGGCGTGCCGCTGGCGGAGATCCTCGATGCCGGGGACTTCGTACAGGCTCAGGCGGCCGCGCTCGCCGACCGGTTCGTCGGACTGTTCCGCCGGCATGTGATCGGCCCGGACGGTCTGGAGCGGCTTTCGGCCAGTCAACTGGATCACATCTCGGAGGCCGCGGCGGCGCTGCGTCCCGTGGCGGGCGAGGTCGTGGCCGCGGAGTTCGCCCGGGCGATGGCCCGGCGGGTGGAGGCGGAGGTCGCCGAACTGCTGCGCACGGAGCAGTGACCGACGGGTAGGAGTCGGCCGAAAAGGCACGGTCGAACAACCTTGCCAACCCCCATTGGCACTCTTACATTCAACTCGTCGGTAACAACGGTGCACAGCCGAAATAAGGGACGATCTCATGGCAGATTCCCCCAACTTATCGGATTCCTCCGCCCCGCCCGGCAGAGACGGCGAAGGAGGCGGCCGCGTCCGCTGGCGCCGCTTCGCCGTTCTGACCGTCCCCGCCGTGGCCGTCACCGCGGGCCTCGGCATCGCCCTCGCGCAAGGCGTGCTCGCCGCCTCGTTCGCCGTGTCGGGCCAGCAGTTCAAGGTGTCGGCGACGAGCTTGGAGGGCGAGGGCTTCGCCCAGTACGGCAGCGTCGACGTCAACGCCCGCGAGGAGCTCATCCCCGTGGCCGTCACCGCCATCAAGGAGGCCAAGCTCCACAGCCTCTGCCAGTCGGTGGTCACCACGCTCCCCATCGTCGGCGACATCTCGCTCAACCTCACGGCCGGTGACAAGAGCCCCGTCGAGGCCAGCAACCTGTTCGTGGACGCCACCCAGCTGTCCGGCAACGCCGTCTTCACCAACATCGAGATCGGCCGTGACGCGTCCACCCTCGACAAGGGGCCGGCGGAGGCCGTGGGCATGCAGGACCTGTTCGCCCAGCAGGCGGACACCGTCAGCATCACCGATCTCCACCAGACGGCGTGGGCGACGAACGCGGGCACCTTCAAGCTGTCCGGGCTGAACATGAACATCAGCAAGGGCAAGAAGGAATGCTTCTGAGCCGCTGGCGGCGGTGGCGGCGGGGCAGGCCGTTCTGGGGAGGGCTGTTCGCCGTCCTCGCCGGAGCGGAGATCTGCGCCCTGCCGCTCGCACCGCTGAAGGTCATGCTCCAGCAGGGCATCGCGGGCATCCCGTCCGTCCTGATGGGCATCGTCATGATCGTGCTCGGCCTGACCGCCTGGTTCTCGCCGGCGCAGCGCAGCCTCGCCGGGGTGCTCACCACGCTCGTCGCGACTGCCGCGCTGGTCCTGTCGAACCTCGGCGGGTTCCTGATCGGCACCCTGCTCGGGATCCTCGGCGGCGGGCTGATGTTCGCCTGGCAGCCGCACGCCGCCGCCCGCCCCCCGGCCGCGCCGCACGCCCCCGCACCACAGGCGCCCGTACCGCAGGCACCCGCACCGCAAGCGCCCGCACCGCCGCACTCCGTCTGACCGCCGCAGTCCCCGTACCGCCGAAGCGCCGCTCGGTCCCCCACACCCACCGGCTCCAGCCCGCACCCCCATCCCCAAGGAGCACCACCATGAGCCGCACGCGTACCGCATTCGCCCTCGGCCTCGCCGCCGCCGGAGCGCTGTCGGTGGCCTCGGTCACCGCCACCGCCGCGCCCTTACCGCTGGCCGGGTCGACCACCGTCACCCCGGCCGGGCACTCCTTCAAGGCCACCCTCAGCGGCAAGGCCACCCTCAAGGCCGGTTCCGTGACGGTGACGTGTTCCGTCTCCGTCTCCACCGGCACGGTCCCGGCCGCCCCCGGGAACCAGAACGCCTCCGGTCCCGTCTCGTCGCCGATCTCGCCGCCGACGTACAGCTCCTGCACCTCCAGCGTCTGGGGAGTGACCCCGACCGTCACCACCAGCGGTTCCTGGTCGGTGTCGATGCAGGACGGCTCGCCGATCACCGCCACCATGACCGTCCCGGTCGGCGGACTCGTCGTGCAGACGTCCGGCCTGGCCACCTGTACGGTCACCGCGGCCCCGTCCGCCCCGGCGAACGTCGCCGGGACCTGGGCGAACGGCGCCCCGCCGAGCCTGACCTTCACCAACGCCTCGGTACCGGTCACGGTCACCGGCGGGTTCGGCTGCCCGACCAGCGCGACCTCGTCCACCTTCAACGCCGTGTACAAGGTCACCGACACGACGGACCCGGCGCAGCAGATCACCGTCGGCCCCTGACGGGCGCCGGCGACCCGCGTACGAAGAGGGCCCGCGGGGGCGCCGCGGGGTCGAGCGGCGGGGGCGCGCGCGGGCCGGGACAACACCACACCACCAAACACCAGAACGACACATTC
>NZ_JBHYVA010000279.1:4039-10079 GCF_042750055.1 Streptomyces sp. NPDC059456 | reverse complement strand
GCCCACCGTAGTCTCCGGCTCCCCGGGGCTCTACGCGGTGACCGGCCTGGTCATCGGCAGGCTCACCGAGATCACCGCCCAGGACGCGTACGAGCGGGGGCAGGGCATCGCCTACGTCACCCCCGTGCAGGTACTGCGGGAGGTCCGGCCCGGCCTGGCCGAGCAGGAGGTGTGCCCCTACCAGGGGCTGGAGGCGTTCACGGCGGACGAGGTCCGGTGGTTCCAGGGCCGGACGGAAGCCGTGCGCCAGGTGCTGGCGAACCTGGCGCAGCAGCAGCGGCTGACCCTGCTGCTGGGGCCCTCCGGCTCGGGCAAGTCCTCCCTCGTCGAAGCCGGGGTACTGCCCGCCCTGGCGGCGGGCGAACTCCCGGGCAGCGACCGGTGGCTGCCGGTCCTCACCCGGCCCCGGGAGGACCTGCTGGTCGAGATCGAGCGCGCCGGCCTGCCCGGGACCACCACACTCGGTATCGCCGCGGCCGTCACCCGCAAGCTCCAGGCCGAACCCTCCTACCAGCGCGTCGTCCTGGTCGTCGACCAGTTCGAGGAGCTCCTCGCCCAGTCCGCCCCCGGCCCGCAGCACGAGCGCAGGCTGGCGGCCACGAACCAGATCACCGCGGCGGTGCAATCACAGGCCGAACTCAGCGTCATCCTGATCATGCGAGACGACTTCTACCCCCAGCTGGCCGCCCTGGCCCGCATGCTGGAGGCGGCGATGCCGGGTCTGCTCAACGTGCCGAGTGCACTGAGCCAGCAGGACCTGCACGACATCATCACGCTGCCCGCCCAGGACATGGGGGCCCGGTTCGAGCACGGTCTGCCCGAGCAGATCATCAACGACGTCCTGGCCATCACTCCGGAGCAGGGCGCCGCCCGCCAGGCACCCGTCACGGTGCTGCCCCTGCTGGAGCTGACCCTCAGCCAGCTGTGGCAGCGGCGCCAGGACGGGTTCCTCACCCACGACGCGTACCGCCGGATCGGGGGCGTCACCGGCAGCCTGACCACGTTCTGCGACACGGCCCTCAACCAGCTGCCCGCTGAACACCGGCCCATCGCCCAGCGGATCCTGACCTCCCTGGTGCGGCCGGCGGACGTCGCCCACCATATCCCCGCCATCCGCGCTCAGGTCCCGCTGTACGAGCTGCGCGAGCTGGCAGCGGACCCGAGCGCCCCGCGTGACGGGGGCGAGGCCTTCGACCAGGTGCTGGCGTCCCTCACCCACCACCGCATCATCACGACGCACACACCCCTCACTCCCGGCAGCCCCGAGGTCCCGGCCGGGCCGCCCGTCGCCGAGCTGATCCACGACGCACTCATCCAGGACTGGGGAACGCTGCGCGAGTGGGTCAGCCAGGACCACCGTTTCCGGGAGTGGTTCGAGCACACCCGTGAACGGCGCGCCCGCTGGGTGGAAGGCAGCAACCCGGGAGACCTGCTCGCGGGAACGGCCCTCGCGGAAGGCGTCGAATGGTCGCACCAGCGGCACCTGCCCGGCGACATCGCGGCCTTCCTCACCGCGAGCCAGGAGCGCCAGCAGGCCGTCATAAGGCGCAGCAGACGCCTCAACATGATCCTGGCCACGCTGCTCGCCCTCGCGCTCGTGGCCGTGGGCGGGACCATCTGGCAGTGGCGGACGGCCGAGGCAAGGGGCGACGCGGCGTCGTCACGGCAACTCGCCGCCAAGGCCGGTGCGCTGATGAGCACCAACCCCGACGTGGCCTCGTTGCTGGCCATCCAGGCCTACCGCACCAGCCCGACCCCCGAGTCCGTCGAAGGCGTGCACGACGCGGCAGCCCTTCCGCTGCGCCTGCGCCTGCGGGGTCACGCGGGCACGCAGTGGTCGGTGGCGTTCAGCCCTGATGGGAAGACCGTTGCCGGCGCCGGTGCCGAGGGCACCGTGGTGTTGTGGGACGCGGCCGTCGGCAAGGTCCTCCGCACCCTGAGGGGTGGTCCCAGGGAGCAGGTGAACGCGGTGGCGCTCAGCCGGGTCGGGCACACCCTGGCCGTCGGCAGCGCGGACTCCTCGGTGCTGTTGTGGGATCTCGACAAGCCGGGCGGGAAGCCCCGCATCCTGACGGGGCATGGCGACGCGGTGACCTCCGTGGCGTTCACCGCGAACGGGCACACCCTCGCCACGGGAAGCCTCGACAAAACGGTGCGGCTGTGGGACGTGCACTCGGGCACGTGGGTCAAGACCCTGTCCGGTGACACCGGCGCGGTGAGCGCCGTGGCGTTCAGTCCCGACGGGAGCAAGGTCGCCACGGGGAGCTATGACGACAACATGGCCCGGCTGTGGGACGTGAAGGCCGGTACGACCCGCTTCGATCTGGCCAAGCACACCGGCACGGTCTTCTCGGTGGCGTTCAGTCCCGACGGGCGCACCCTCGCCACGGGCAGCGACGACAACACGGTGATGCTGTGGAACACGGCCGACGGCACGTACAGTGCCACGCTGCCCGACCACACCGACTCGGTGAATGCGGTGGCGTTCAGCCCTGACAAGCGCACCCTGGCCACCGGCAGCGCCGACAACACGGTGCGCTTGTGGGACGTTCCCACGGCCACGTCCCGCGCCATGCTCACCGGGCACACCGACACGGTGGAGTCCGTGGCGTTCAGTCCTGACGGACACACCCTTGCCACCGGCAGCAAAGACACCACCGTGCGCATCTGGGACGTGGACACCGGTCAGAACCGCGCCCCGCTGAGCGGCCACACCGACGGGGTGCAGTCGGTGGCGTTCAGCTCCAAGAAGGGCGTTCTCGCCACTGGCAGCATCGACGATACGGCGCGTCTGTGGGATGTGGCCAAAGGCAAAACTCTACACGTCCTGAAGGGCCACACCGGGGCGGTGAACGTGGTGGCGTTCAGTCCCGACGGCAGCACCCTGGCCACCGGCAGCGACGACCACACGGTGCGTTTGTGGGATGTGGCCACAGGCGAGATGCGCCCCCCGCTGAGGGGCCATGCCGACACGGTGGCATCCGTGGCGTTCAGCCCCGACGGGCTCACCCTCGCCACCGGCGGCCGTGACGCCAAAGTGCTGCTGTGGGACCTGGGCACTCGCAAGGTCCGTGACACGTTCGAGGACACCGACGAGATGTCGGTGGGCTCGATGGCCTTCAGCCCCGACGGGGACACGCTCGCCGTCGCCAGCACCGACAGCGCCGTGCGGCTGTGGAACGTACACACCCACGCCCTGCAGAAGCTGACCGGCCACGACGGACCGGTGTATTCGGTGGTGTTCCGCCCCCAGGGGGACATCCTCGCCACCGGCAGTGACGACAGCACCGTGCTGCTCTGGAACGTGAAGACGCGCAAGGTCCGCGCCACGCTCACCGGCCACACCGACGCGGTGTACGGAGTGGCGTTCAGCCCGGACGGGCGGACGCTCGCCACCAGCAGTGCCGATACGAAGGTGCGGCTGTGGGACGTGGGCAGCGGCAAGACCCTGGTCACGTACGCCAACCCCGCCGGAGAGGCGACGGCGGTGGCGTTCAGCCCCGACGGGCGGGTCATCGCCGTCGGCAGCGGCGACATGTCGGTGCGGTTGTGGAACGCCGCCCTTCCCTCGCCCGAGGCCGCGGTTCAGGAGATCTGTCACGCCGTTGGCCGTGACCTCACCGCCAAGGAACGGGCGGCGTACCTCCAGGACGGACAGGGAGGCCGCGTGTGCCCGTCCCCCTGATGCCGCCTCGCGCACGGCACTGAGCCGGCGCACCTGAGCACGGCCCGTCCCGTAACCCGGGACGGGCCGTGCGGCGTTCCGGGGGGAGGGGCAGGGGGCCGACAGGGGGCGGACAAGGGTTTTCCCCGTATCGGGTTCATCCCCCCGTTGCCTACTGTCTGCCCACCGGCGATCTCTCCCGACCCGAACGGACCCCGCACCAACCCCACATGGTGTGAATCCGTGCGGCCGGGGCGATCGCCCGCACCGCCGTTGTCCCAGCCCCGCCGAAGCGGCCGGGACGGCGCGGCGAGCAGCGGCGGCCGGGACGGGCATGACCAACCCGTCCCCGGCCCCGTAGCCGCCGGTTCACCTCCCACACAGCTCCAACCGCCCGCTCCGGCATGCCCGGAAACGGCCCGCGAAAGGGAACACCGTGCACGCAACGAGACGCAGGCTCATATCCGTGGTGGCGATGTCCGTCACCCTGCTCGCCGGCTCAGCCACCGCTTCCGTGGCACTGGCCGGCTCGGAGCCCGCTCCGGCCCCCGCCGCCTCCACCCTCCCGGCCGCCGGCGCCCCCGCGACCTCCGCCGCCGCGCCCGTGCAGAACCTGATCGTCGGCTACAAAACTTCGGCGACCGAGGCCAGTTCCAACGAGGCCGCCGCCGACGACGCCGCCGCCAAGGGGAAGAAGGCCGGCAAGAAGGCGAAGTTCGACCGCCGCCTCGGCACCGGCGCCGCCCTCGTCAACCTGGGTGGTGCGACCGCCCCGGCCGACGCGGCGGACGTGATGGCCCAGTTCCGTGCCGACCCGGACGTCGCGTACGTCGAGCCGGACGCCCGCGCGTACGCGATGGCCACCCCGGACGACACCGAGTACGCCAAGCAGTGGGACCTCTTCGAGCCCACCGGCGGCATGAACGTTCCGGCGGCCTGGGACAAGACCACCGGTTCCGGCGTCACCGTCGCCGTGATCGACACCGGCTACGTGGCCCACTCCGACGTGGCGCCCAACATCGTCGCCGGCTACGACTTCATCTCCGACGCCTCCGCCGCCCGTGACGGCAACGGCCGTGACAACAACCCGGCCGACCAGGGCGACTGGAGCGCGGCCGGCGAGTGCGGCACCGGCTCCACCGCCAGCGGCTCCTCCTGGCACGGCACCCACGTCGCGGGCACCATCGCCGCCGCCACCAACAACGCCAAGGGCGTCGCGGGCATCGCGTACAACGCGAAGATCCAGCCCGTCCGCGTGCTCGGCAAGTGCGGCGGCACCACCGCCGACATCGTCGACGCCATCACCTGGGCCTCCGGCGGCACCGTCGCGGGCGTCCCGGCGAACGCCACCCCCGCCAAGGTCATCAACATGAGCCTCGGCGGCTCCGGCGCCTGCACCACCAGCTACCAGAACGCGATCAACGCGGCCGTCGCCCGCGGCACCACGGTCGTGGTCGCCGCCGGCAACAGCAACGCGGACGCGGCCGGCTTCTCGCCCGCCAGCTGCAACAACGTGGTCTCCGTGGCCGCCACCAACCGCACCGGCGACCGCTCCTTCTACTCCAACTACGGCGCCAAGGTCGACGTCGCCGCGCCGGGCGGTGAGACCCGCCGCGCCACCGACACGCCCGGCACCGTCACCACCCCCGAGAACGGCATCCTCTCCACGCTGAACAGCGGCACCACCACCCCGGGCTCCGAGATCTACAAGCCCTACCAGGGCACCAGCATGGCCGCCCCGCACGTCGCGGGCCTCGCCGCCCTCGTCGTCGCCGCCAAGCCCTCGCTGACCCCGGCGCAGGTCGAGGCCGCCATCAAGGCCAACGCCCGCCCGCTCCCCGGCACCTGCACCGGCGGCTGCGGCACCGGCATCGCCGACGCCGCCGCGACCATCAACGCCGTGACCTCGACCACCCCCACGACGGGCTTCGAGAACACCGCGGACGTGAACATCCTCGACAACACCACCGTCGAGAGCCCGATCACGGTCAGCGGAGTCGCGGGCAACGCCCCGTCGGCCCTCAAGGTCAACGTGGACATCAAGCACACCTACATCGGTGACCTGAAGGTCGACCTGGTGGCCCCGGACGGCAGCGTCTACACGCTGCACAACCGGGCCGGCGGCAGCACCGACAACATCAACCAGCAGTACACCGTGAACGCCTCCTCCGAGGTCGCCAACGGCACCTGGAAGCTCCGCGTCAACGACAACGCCGGCGGCGACACCGGCTACATCGACGCCTGGAGCCTCGCCTTCTGAGCGCCCGATAGTACGGACCATTGAGTCCCGCGGGGCGGGGGGGTGAGCCCCGACCCGCCCCGGCCCCGCCCGGTGCCCCCCCGCCCCGCTCAATATTGGGAGATAAAATGTTCACA
>NZ_JBHYVA010000279.1:0-4029 GCF_042750055.1 Streptomyces sp. NPDC059456 | reverse complement strand
TTTCCACCACACCACCCGCCGTCACCCCCCGCAGCCGTTTCCCCACAGTCGACTGAATTCTGCGTCACAATCCGTGTCCACTCGGCACCCGACCTCGTATTGTCGCCTCTCACAGGAGAGGCACAGAGTGGCGACCGAGAGGCTGGTGGCTGTGCGTGGTGGCGGCGACGGGGAACGCTGACACGACCGTCGGGCACGGTGAACTGATCAAGGCGGTCGAACGCGCGCTGACCACGCACGGGAGGGCGCTGCTCACCGGACCCGCCGGCGCGGGCAAGACCGAGGCGCTCGCCACGGTCGCGGCCGCGGCCTCGGCCCGCCACGAGACCGTGCTCCGCCTCGCCCCCGAAGCCGCGGACCAGTGGATTCCGGAAGCCTCCGCCGCGGCACTCCTCGCCTCTGTCCCCGGCGCCGCGCTGGAGCGGCTCTCCGGACCCCAGCGCACCGCCATCGCCCTGCTGCGCCGCGAGACCGACGCGCCCCGCGCCGGCCGCGACCACGTCGCGCTGCGCCTCGCCGTCGTCGAGGTGCTCCGCACCCTCGCCGCCGCCAGCCCCGTCCTGCTCGTCCTCGACAACGCCCAGTGGCTGGACGCCGAAAGCACCGATCTGCTCCGGTTCGCCCTGCGGCTCACCCCGCCCCGCGTGCGGGTCCTCGTCGCCGAATGCGTGCAGGGCGGAGCCCCCGTCGGCGGCCCCCTGTGCGGCCCCGGCACCCCCGCCATCCGCGTCCCCGCGCTCGGCGCCGACGAGATAGCCGAACTCCTCGCCCGCCACGGCCTGCCCGCCCGCCTCGCCGGCCGCATCCACCAGGCCAGCGGCGGAAACCCCCGCCTCGCGCTCGCCCTCGGCCACTCCCTCGCCGAAGCCGCCGAGGCCCGCGACGCCAGCGCCCACCACGCCGACCCGCTGCCCCTGTCCGGCCAGGCCCGCGAAGTCGCCCGCCGGCTCCTCGCCGAAGCCCCGGCCCAGGCCCGCCGCACCCTGCTCCTCGCCGCCCTCGCGGCCCGCCCGACAACCGCCCTGCTGCGCCGGGCCGGCCGCCCCGACGCCGAAGCCGAACTCGCCGAAGCGGAACGGGCCGCGCTCGTCACCGTCGGGGAGGACGGCGCGGTCACCTTCACCGCCGGCGCGCTTCCCATGGCCCTGGCCGCCGACGCCCGCTGGCCCGAGCGCGCCGCCGGGCACGCCGCGCTCGCCACCGCCGTCGACGACCCCGTACAGGCCGTGCGCCACCGGGCCCTGGCCGTGGACGCCCCCGACGAGTGGCTCGCCGCCGAGATCACCGAGGCCGCCGCGTCCTGCCGGCGGCGCGGCCAGCGCGCCCTGGCCGCCGAACTCGGCCTGCTCGCCGCCGAACGGACGCCGAGCAACCGGGCCGGGGACGAACTGTCCCGCCTCGTCGCCGCGGCCGAGGACGCCGGCTGGGCCGGCCGCGCCGACCTCGCCCGCCGCGCCACCCGCGCCGTACTGGCCCGCGACGCCTCGCCCGCCGACCGGGTACGGGCCCGCCTCGCCGTGATCGACGCCGCCGGACAGGCCCTCGCCGACCTCGACGAGACCTTCGCGTACGCCATGGACGACGCCGCCGCCGACCCCGCCCTCCGGGCCGCCGTACAGCTGCGGATCGCCACGAAGTACAACCTCAGCGACGGCGACCCCGTCCGCTCCCGCGACGCCGCCGCCGAGGCCGGCCGGCTCGCCGCCCTGGGCGGCGACCAGGTCGCCGAGGCCATGGCACTGACCGTCCGGGCCCGGATGGGCCGCATCCTCGGGGACCCGGACGCCGAGGATATCCTCGCCGAGGCCCTGGCGCTGCCCGCCCCCGAGGTGCCGCTCGGCATGCGCAACGCGCCGCAGTACCTCGCCGTGCGGCACGCCCTGTTCGACGACCGCCTCGCCGACGCCCGCCGCCAGCTGCTCGTCCTGCTCCCGGCCGTCCGGCGCACGGGGTCCGCCGAGGACGTCTTCGAGGTCCTGCGCAGCCTCACCGAGGTGGAACTGCGGCGCGGCCGCTGCGCGATCGCGTCCGCGCACGCCCGCCGCGCCCTCGAGCTGACCATCGAGGCGGGCCTCTCGCCGGGCCCCGCCTGGTACGCCGCCGCGATGGCCGAGGCCATGGGCGGAAGCTTCGCGCGCGCCGCCGCGTACGCCCGGCGCGGCATCCAGGCCTCCGAGGAGGAACGCGACCAGGTGTTCCTCTCGCGCAGCCTGTACGCGCTGGGCCTGACCGAACTCGCGACGGGGGAGGCCGCCGCGGCCGTGGCCACCCTGCGCCGCGTGGCCGAACTGGAGGAGGCCCAGCAGGTCGTCGACCCCTCGGTCCTGCGCTGGCACGGGGAGCTGGCCGAGGCGCTGGTGGCCGCGGACGCGCCGGACGAGGCCGCCGAGCTGCTCGCCGCCGTCCGTACGGTCGCCGTTCGCCTGGGGCGCACCGCGGTGCTCCCCGCACTCGACCGGGCCCGCGGCCTGTGCCTGTCCGCGCAGGGCGACGCCGACGCCGCCGTGGACCTGCTGGCGGCCACGGCGGACCGGTTCGCCGCCCTCCAGCTCCCGCTGGAACGCGGCCGGACGCTGCTCGCCCTGGCCCGGGTGGAGCGCCGCCGGCGCCGGCGCGCGCCCGCGCGCGCCGCGCTGGGGGCCGCCGCCGAGGTGTTCGCCGCGGCCGGCGCGAAACCCTGGGCCGGACTCGCCGAGGAGAACCGGGAGCACGCCCCGGCCGCGGCCGCCGGCGGGGCGGCCGTGGTCCTCGCGGCCCTGACCGAGGCGGAGACCCGGCTCGCCCTGCTCGTCGCCGAGGGCGCCAGCAACCAGGAGGCAGCCGCGAAGCTGTTCGTCAGCGTCAAGACGGTCGAGGCCCGGCTGACCCGGATCTACCAGAAGCTCCGCGTCCGCTCCCGGGCCCAGCTGGCCACCACCCTGCGCACCCCGTGAGGGAGCGCCGGGCGGTGGCCCGGCCGGTCAGCAGCCGAGGTTGCTGCCCGGGGTGACGCCCAGGATCTGCGTGAAGCTCTGGTAGGCGTTCACCCGGCTCTGGACCTGGGCGGGGTTGCCGCCGTTGCACTCCAGGGACCCGTTGATGGACCGGATCGTCTCTCCGAACCCGGCGCCGTTGACCATGGCGGCGTGGGCGGTCATCGTGCCGGGGCCGTTCTGGGTGTTCCAGTACCACAGGGCGGTCTTCATGGCGACGGCCGGATCCTGCTCCACGAGGTACGGGTTGGCGAGCAGGTTGATGCCGAGGGCGTCGCCGGCCGCCTTGTAGTTGAAGTTCCAGCTGAGCTGGATCGGGCCGCGCCCGTAGTAGGCGGCCTGTCCGGCGGGACAGCCGTACGGCTGGCTCGCGTCGCAGTAGTGGGGGTAGTTGGCGGTGTTCTGCTCGACGATGTGGACGAGGCCGCCCGTCTCGTGCGAGACGTTCGCCAGGAAGGCGGCGGCTTCGCGTCGCTTGACGGTGTCGTCGCCGGTGTTGGCGAAGGCGGGGTACGCGGAGAGGGCCGAGACCAGCCCGTTGTACGTGTAGAAGGGGTTCCGGTTCGGGAACATCCGGTTGAACTGGGCCTCGGACACCACGAATCCGGACGGCGTGCCGGGATCCGGGTCCTGGCCGGCACCGCCGCAGGAGCCGAGGTCGGACCAGACGCCCCACTGCCCGGTGGTGCCGGGGGTCTCGCCCTGGGTCCACCACTTGGCCTGCCAGTTGTGCCCGCTGTACGAGGCGCTCATGCCGTTGGTGTAGACGGCGGACGAGGCCCACGGGGAGGCGCAGGCGGCGGCCGCGGAGGCGGGGGAGGCGGGGAGGGCGACCGCGAGGCCGATGGTGGCGGCCGCGGCGGCTGTCAGGGCGAGCGCGCGGCGGCGCAGCACACGTATCACGTAAGGGCTCCTTCAGTGGGGGGAGTTGCCGTGGGGGGCGAGTACCGCCACTGAAGCGAAACTGGTCTGGACCTGTCAAGGTCTAGACCAGCTTTCATTGCGTTCGGACAAACGGGCAGGGGGCGGGGGCGGCCGGGGGGGGGCGGGGGCGGGC
>NZ_JBHYVA010000278.1:0-10086 GCF_042750055.1 Streptomyces sp. NPDC059456 | reverse complement strand
CCCTGTTATTGACCCGGCCACCCCCGAGATATACACTCTCATAGTCGGCGGCAGCGTCAGTTGTGTATACGCCACCCCCCCCCCGCAGCAGGCCGCGCCGGCCCTGGGCCGGGCCGTACGCCGGGGCGAGCTGCCGGGCGCACTGCCCGCCGACCGGGAGTTCGCCTTCGGCGCCGACCCGGAGGCGATGGCCCGCGCGTACGAGGGCGCGTGGCTGGCCTGCCGGCTGATCGCGTCCCGCTGGGGCGACGCCGCGCTGGTCCGCCTCTACGAACGGGCGGGCCGCGAACCCCTGGAGACGGCCCTGGAGGACACCATCGGCGGCGATCCGCCCGGCCTGACCCTGGCCTGGCAGGCGAGCCTGCGCCAGGAGCTGGGCGCGCCCTGAGAACCGGTTCGGCCCGGCCCGCGGCCGGGGAGGGGGCGTGCGGGGGCGTCCGGTACTTTGGCTGGCGATGCACAAGACGCTGATCGTGACCAACGACTTCCCGCCGCGCCCGGGCGGCATCCAGGCCTTCCTGCACAACATGGCGCTGCGGCTGGATCCCGACCGGATCGTCGTCTACGCCTCCACCTGGAAGCACGGCGGCGAGGGCCGCGAGGCCACCGCGGCCTTCGACGCCGAGCAGCCGTTCCAGGTCGTGCGCGACCGGACGACGATGCTGCTGCCGACCCCGCGGGTGACCCGGCGGGCGGTCGGGCTGCTGCGCGAACACGGCTGCTCGTCGGTGTGGTTCGGGGCCGCGGCCCCGCTGGGGCTGATGGGCCCGGCACTGCGCCGGGCCGGCGCGCAGCGGATCGTGGCGACCACCCACGGGCACGAGGCGGGCTGGGCGCAGCTCCCGGTGGCCCGGCAGTTGCTGCGCCGGATCGGCGAGGGCACGGACACGCTGACGTACCTGGGGGAGTACACGCGCTCGCGGATCGCCTCGGCGCTGACGGACCGGGCGGCGGCGCGCATGGTGCAACTCCCGCCGGGGGTGGACGAGAAGACCTTCCACCCCGGGTCGGGCGGCGACGCGGTCCGGGCCCGGCTGGGGCTGTCGGACCGGCCGGTGGTGGTCTGCGTCTCGCGGCTGGTCCCGCGCAAGGGGCAGGACACGCTGATCGAGGCGATGCCGCGGATCCTGGCCGCGGTGCCGGACGCCGTGCTGCTGGTGGTGGGCGGCGGCCCGTACGAGGCGGACCTGCGGGCGCTGGCGGCCGCCACGGGGGTCGCGGACTCGGTGGTCTTCACGGGCGCCGTCCCGTGGGGCGAACTGCCCGCCCACTACGGCGCCGGGGACGTCTTCGCGATGCCCTGCCGGACCCGGCGGGGCGGGCTGGACGTGGAGGGCCTCGGCATCGTCTACCTGGAGGCCTCGGCGACGGGCCTGCCGGTGGTCGCGGGCGATTCGGGCGGGGCGCCGGACGCGGTACTGGAGGGCGAGACGGGCTGGGTCGTCCGGGGCGGGGTCCCCGAGGACGCGGCGGACCGGGTGATCGCCCTGCTGCGCGATCCGGAGCTGCGCCGGCGCATGGGGGAGCGGGGCCGCGCCTGGGTCGAGGAGAAGTGGCGCTGGGACCTGCTGGCGGACCGCCTGCGCGAGCTGCTCTGACCCCCGCGGGGCCACCCGGGGCCACCCGGGGCCAGCCGGGGCCCGCGCCCCGGTCGCGGCGTGCGTCCCGGGCCGCCGGGGCGCGGCCGGTGGCTGCGCCGGCCGGGGGACGTCGTGGCCCGGGCCGTGCGGCGGCCGGGCGGGGTCGGAAGGCATGTCCGCGGGCGTGCCCGACGGCGGCGCGCCGGGCGAGGAGTGGTGACGACGACGGACGACGCGCTGCGCGGGACCGTGGCCCTGGCGACCGGCGCTTCGGGCGGGATCGGCCGGGCGACCGCGCTGACGCCCGCCGGACGGGGCGCCGCCGTCGCGATCACGGCGCGGCGCGCGGAGCGGCTGACGGAACCGGCGGCCCGGGTCTGAGCCGGGGCCGGTCCGGGACGGGGCGGGACGGGGCGGCGCGGTCCGCGTGATCCTCCGCCACGCCTGACTGTTCCTCAGATGTCTGTCAACACCGCCTCTGGGTGGACGGCCTGATTCCGCCCATGATGCGGCCATGACACCTCACCTGACGCGCCGTCACTTCCTGGGTATCGGCGCCCTCCAGACCGCCGCGGCCCTCGGCTTCACCCGCATAGGGCTCCAATCGGCCGCCGCCGCCGAACCCCCCGCCGCGCAGTACGCCCCCGCCATCGTCGTGGGTTCCGGCTACGGCTCGGCGGTCGCCGCCCTCCGGCTCGGGCAGGCCGGCGTACGCACCGTCGTCCTCGAAATGGGCCGGCTGTGGAACACCCCCGGCCCCGACGGCAAGGTCTTCCCCTCCACCTCGGCGCCCGACCAGCGCTCCATGTGGTTCCGCACCCGTACCGAGGCGCCGCTCGCCCAGTTCCTCTGGCTCGACGTCGTCAACCGGGACATCAGCCCCTATCCCGGCGTCCTCGACCGGGTGAACTACGGCGACATGTCCGTGTACGTCGGCCGCGGCGTCGGCGGCGGCTCCCTCGTCAACGGCGGCATGGCCCCGACCCCGCGCCGCTCCTACTTCTCCGAGGTGCTGCCCCGGGTCGACGCCGACGAGATGTACGGCACCTACTACCCGCGCGCCCGCGCCGCACTCGGCGTCAACGACATCGACCCGGGTTGGTTCGAGTCCACGGAGTGGTACCGGTTCGCCCGGATCTCCCGCAAGCACGCCCAGAACACCGGCCTGAAGACCACCTTCGTGCCCAACGTGTACGACTTCTCGTACATGCAGCGCGAGGCCGCGGGCACCGCCACCCGCTCGGCGCTGGCCGGCGAGGTCATCTACGGCAACAACCACGGCAAGAAGAGCGTCGACAAGACCTACCTCGCGGCCGCGCTCGGCACGGGCAACGTCACCATCGAGACCATGCAGCGCGTCGTGGGCGTCCGCCAGGAGCCCACCGGCGGCTACGTGCTCACGGTGCAGACCAGCGATGTGACGGGGAAGGTCACCCAGGTCAGGGAGCTCGGCTGCAAGCAGCTCTTCCTCGGCGCCGGCAGCCTCGGCACCACCGAGATCCTGCTGCGCGCCCGCGAGCGCGGCACCCTGCCCGCGCTCAGCGAGAAGGTCGGACTGGGCTGGGGCCACAACGGCAACGTGATGACCGCACGGGCCAACCACCTCTGGGACACGGTCGGCGCCAACCAGGCCACCATGCCCGCCCTGGGCATCGACGACTGGGACAACGCCGCCAACCCGGTGTTCGCCGAGATCGCCCCGCTGCCGATGGGCTTCGAGCACTGGATCTCGATGTACCTGGCCATCACCAAGAACCCCGAGCGCGGGCACTTCACGTACGACGCCGCGAGCGACTCGGCGCGGCTCAACTGGCGGCGGGACCAGAACACCCCGTCCGTCCAGGCCGCCAAATGCCTCTTCGACCGGATCAACCGGGCCAATTTCACGATCTACCGGTACGACCTGTTCGGCGACAACAAGAACTTCGCCGACAACTTCACGTACCACCCGCTCGGCGGCTGCGTCCTGGGCGACGCGACCGACGACTACGGCCGCGCCAAGGGCTACCGGGGGCTGTACGTCGTCGACGGCTCCCTCGTCCCGGGCTCGCTCGGGGTGAACCCGTTCGTCACCATCACCGCGCTCGCCGAGCGGAACATGGCGAGGATCCTCGCCGAGGACCCCCGCTAGCCGCCCGGAGCGGCGATCAGCCCCGGTACAGGGCCTCGATCTCGTCCGCGAAGTCCTTCGCCACCACATTCCGCTTGAGCTTCAGCGAAGGCGTGATGTGACCCGACTCCTCCGTGAACTGGGAGGGCAGAATGCGGAATTTCCGCACCGATTCCGCCTTGGAAACCGCCGCGTTGCCGTCGTCCACGGCCTTCTGGACGGCGGCGATGAGGTCCGCGTCCTCGCGCAGCTCCGCCGCCGTGACCCCGGCCGGCTTGCCGTTCTCCGCGGCCCAGCGGCCGAGGAACTCCTCGTCGATGGTGACCAGCGCGGCCACGAACGGCCTCGCGTCGCCGAC
Organism: Streptomyces sp. NPDC059456; assembly: GCF_042750055.1. Classification (NCBI taxonomy): domain Bacteria; kingdom Bacillati; phylum Actinomycetota; class Actinomycetes; order Kitasatosporales; family Streptomycetaceae; genus Streptomyces; species Streptomyces sp. NPDC059456. The sequence goes on along the minus strand of NZ_JBHYVA010000278.1, from coordinate 6,038 downwards.
CACCATGCACTCCGCGACCAGCGCGTGCGCCCGGATCCGGTCCTCGATCACCGCGGGGGCCACGTTCTTGCCGCCCGCCGTGACGATGAGCTCCTTCTTGCGCCCGGTGATCGTCAGGTAGCCGTCCTCGTCGAGGGTGCCGACGTCGCCGGTGTGGAACCAGCCGTCGGTCAGCGCCTCCGCGGTCGCCGTCTCGTTCTTCCAGTAACCGGTGAAGATCTGCTCGCCGTGCAGCAGCACCTCGCCGTCGTCCGCGATGCGCACCACGGAGCCCGGCATGGGCTGGCCGACCGTGCCGATCTTCTGCTTGTCCCACGGGTTGAAGGTGGTCGCCGCGCAGGACTCGGTCAGGCCGTAGCCCTCCAGGACCGTGAAGCCGATGCCGCGGAAGAAGTGGCCGAGCCGCTCGCCCAGCGGGGCGCCGCCGGAGATCGCGTACTCGCCGCGGCCGCCGAGGACCGCGTGCAGCTTGCTGTAGACCAGCTTCGAGAAGACCTTGTGCTTGAGCTTGAGCCCGAACGACGGGCCGCGCGGGGTGTCCAGCGCACGGCTGTAGGCGATGGCCGTGTCGGCCGCCGCGTCGAAGATCTTCCCCTTGCCCTCGGCCTGCGCCTTGGCGCGCGCCGAGTTGTAGACCTTCTCGAACACCCGGGGGACGCCGAGGATCAGCGTGGGGCGGAAGGACTGCAGCTCGTCGGTGAGGTTCTTGATGTCGGGTACGCAGCCCAGGCGGATCGGCGCCAGTACGGCCGCCACCTCCACGAGCCGCCCGAAGACGTGCGCGGCCGGCAGGAACAGCAGCACCGAGCACTCGCCGGTCTTGAACAGCGGGCTCAGGCGCTCCACCGCGTTGCCGCACTCCGCGAAGAAGTTGCGGTGGGACAGCACGCAGCCCTTGGGGCGGCCGGTGGTGCCCGAGGTGTAGACGATGGTGGCCGGGTCGTCGGCGTTCGCCAGCGAGCTGCGCGCGTCGACCTCGGCGTCGGTGACGTCCGCACCGGCGGCCTTCAGCGCCGCGAGCGCACCCTGCTCGATCTCCCAGACCTCGCGCAGCTCCGGCAGCCGGTCGCGCAGCGAGGCCACGGCCGCGCTGTGCCCCGGGCTCTCGACGATGGCGGCCACCGCGCCGGAGTCGCCGAGGATCCACTGGATCTGCTCGGGCGAGCTGGTCTCGTACACGGGGACGGTGACGCCGCCCGCCGTCCAGATCGCGAAGTCGAAGAGCACCCACTCGTAGCGGGTGCGGGAGACGAGCGCGACGCGGTCGCCGGGGCGGACGCCGGCCGCGATCAGGCCCTTGGCGGCGGCGCGCACCTCGGCGAGGAACTCGGTCGCGGTGACGTCCTGCCACCGGCCGTCGACCTTGCGGGCCATGACGGCGGTGTCGGGATGCTGGGCGGCGTTGCGGCGGATGAGATCCGTCAGGTTCCCGTCCGACGGGACCTCGTACAGGGCCGGAAGGCTGAACTCGCGCAAGACTGCTGCTCCTCTGGGCGCCATCGCCACCATGTGGACCGACCGGACGTTACCCACCGGTAGTGGGTTCCGGATAGGGGGAACCGGCCAGATGTTCCGTGCGTCACATGACGCGGCCGTGCCATGCCGACAGTAGTCGACCCCCCTGAGGACCCGGAAGTAACCGCAGGTAGGCCGCCTGTGCCACCCGCTCTACCCGCGGTCCCCGGGCCCCCCTAGGGTGGAGCGCATGGGTGGCAGGAAAAGCAGCACGCGGGTCCATGTCGTCAGCGACGTCCACGGCAACGCCGAGGCCCTCGCCCGGGCCGGGGAGGGCGCCGACGCCCTCATCTGCCTCGGCGACCTCGTGCTCTTCCTCGACTACGCCGACCACTCGCGCGGCATCTTCCCCGACCTGTTCGGCGTCGAGAACGCCGACCGGATCGTGGAGCTGCGCACCGCGCGCCGCTTCGACGAGGCCCGCGACTTCGGCCGGCGGCTGTGGGCCGGCCTGGACCGCGAACAACTGATCGAGGGCGCCGTCCGCCGCCAGTACGCCGAGATGTTCGCCGCGTTCCCCCACCCCACGTACGCCACCTACGGCAACGTCGACATCCCGGGGCTGTGGCACGAGTACGCCGGCCCCGGCACCACCGTCCTCGACGGGCAGCGGGTGGAGATCGGCGGCCGCGTCTTCGGCTTCGTCGGCGGCGGGCTGCCCTCCCCGATGCGCACCCCGTACGAGGTCGACGAGGAGGAGTACGCCGCCAAGGTCGAGGCGCTCGGCGACGTGGACGTGCTCTGCTCCCACATCCCGCCGGAGGTGCCCGAGCTCTGCTACGACACGGTCGCGCGCCGGTTCGAGCGCGGCAGCGAGGCCCTGCTCGCCGCGATCCGGCGGACCCGCCCCCGGTACGCACTGTTCGGGCACGTGCACCAGCCGCTCGCCCGGCGGATGCGGATCGGCGCCACGGAATGCGTGAACGTCGGGCACTTCGCCGCCACCGGAACGCCCTGGGCCCTGGAGTGGTGACCCCCACACGCACGGTAGCCTGCACGCGGCGGCCGCAGGCCGCACACTTCCTCGAACTCCCCCAGCCACCGCTGGGAGGTACCCCCAGCCTGGAGGGCGGACTGCCATGGCCGAACACACCAGCTCGACCATCACGATCGAGGCGTCGCCGGCCGACGTGATGGCCGTGATCGCCGACTTCGCCCGCTACCCCGACTGGACCGGCGAGGTGAAGGAGGCCGAGGTGCTGGCCACCGACTCCGCGGGCCGCGCGGAAAAGGTCCGGCTGCTGCTCGACGCGGGCGCGATCAAGGACGACCACACCCTCGCCTACACCTGGAAGGGCACGGACGAGGTCAGCTGGACCCTGGACAAGTCGCAGATGCTGCGCCAGCTCGACGGCTCCTACCGGCTCGCCCCCCTCGACGGCGGCAAGCGCACCGAGGTCACCTACCAGCTGACCGTCGACGTCAAGATCCCGATGCTGGGCATGATCAAGCGCAAGGCCGAGAAGGTCATCATCGACCGCGCCCTGGCCGGCCTGAAGAAGCGCGTCGAATCCACCGAATCCGCCTGAGGCGCGGGGCCGGGACCGGCCCCGGTCCGGCGGACGGAGCCCGGCTCCGCCGGTGCGCACGAGGAGCACCTGCACCATGCACACACTGTTGATCACCGGCCCCGGCGGGGCCGGCCGGACCACCGTGGCCGCGGCGACGGCCCTCACCGCCGCACGGGCCGGGCAGCGGGTGCTCCTGCTCTCCGGTGACCCGGGCGACCCCCTGGCCGCACTGGTCGGGGAGCCCGGCGGACAGCCCGTCCAGGCCGCGCCCGGGCTCACCGCCGTCCCCGCCGGCGGGGTCCTCGTGGCCCGCGTCGACTCCGGCGAGGAGTTCCGCGAGGAGCTCGTCGCCCTCCAGGAACGCGGATCCGCCCTGCTCGGCATGGTCGGGGCCCGGCCGCTGGGGGCCGAGGAACTCACCGAACTGCCCGGCGCCGAGCAGTTCGCCCTGCTGCGCGCCCTGCGCCGGGCCGCCGGCGCACCCGGCGTCGACCTCGTCGTCGTCGACATGCCCCCGCTGCACCAGACCGTCGCCACCCTCGCCCTCCCCGCCCAGCTGCGCCGCTACCTGGCCCGGCTGCTCCCGGCCGAGCGGCAGGCGGCCCGCGCCCTGCGCCCCGTACTGGCCCAGCTGGCCGGCGTACCCATGCCCGCGCAGTGGCTGTACGAGGCCGCCGCGCGCTGGGACGAGGAGCTGGCCGCAGTCCAGGCCGTCGTCGAGGCCGACACCACCTCGCTGCGGCTGGTCGCCGAGCCGGGACCCGGCGCCGACGCCGCCCTGCGCACCGGACTGCTCGGCCTCGCCCTCGAACAGCTCCCGGTCGGCGCGATCGTCGCCAACCGGATGGTGCCGCAGGGCTCGCCCGACCCCTGGCTGGCCGGGATCGCCGCCCAGCAGGAGAAGTACGCCGCCCAGTGGGCCGGTGCCGGGTCCGCCGGGGGCGTGCCCGTGCTCCCGCTCGGCCACCTCGGGCGCGACCCCGAGGGGCCGCAGGACCTCACCCGCCTCCCCGGCGCGCAGGCGCTCGTCCCGGGCACTCCCGGGGAGCCGTCCCCGGCCCGCCGGCCCTGGGCCGTCGAGGACCGCCGCGCCGACGACGGGGTACTCGTCTGGGTGGTCCCGCTGCCCGGCGCCCACAAGCGGGACCTCGACCTCGTGCGGCGCGGCGACGAGCTGCTGCTCGCGGCCGGGCCGTACCGCAGGATCGTTCCGCTGCCCTCGGCGCTGCGCCGCTGCACGGTGTCCGGCGCCGCCCTCGCCGACGGGGAGCTGCGCATCCGCTTCACCCCCGACCCGGACCTGTGGCCCCGCAGGCCCTGAACCGCGTACCCCCGTTCGGGTACCGTCGAAGGTAGTACGTACCGCACGCCCAGCAGCTGCCGCAGGAGAGTCCGCCATGAGCGAGGCCACCGACCGTCCCACCGACGACGACGCCTGGGCCAAGGCCTGCGCCGAGGACCTCGCCGCGGAACAGGAACGACGCCGGGCCCGGCAGGGCGCCGCCGACGCCGGCACCGGGACCGCCGCCGAGGAACTGTTCCGGCTCTTCGAGGCCGTCGCCGACAAGGTCTCCGCGCTGAACAACCCGGTGCTCGGCGCCGCCGCCCAGGGCGCGGTCCGCCAGTTCGTCAACCAGGCGAAGGCCGCCGCCAAGCCCGTCGTCGAGCGCAACCCCGAGGTCTTCGACCACCTCGCGGCCGCCGGCTCCGAGTTGCTCGCCGCGTACCGCTCGGCCGTGGAGGGCCACGAGCGCCGCTGGACCCGCGACGAGCCCGCCCCCGGCGCCCCCTCGGACCGGCCCTCCGGTGACCGTTCCGACCCCCGGGACGAGGGCGGGAGCGGTCCGGCCCAGCGGATCGATCTCGACTGAGACCCTGCCTCCCTCGGGTACCGTTGGCCGTGGCGGGGTTTGACCGGAAACCGAGGGACTAATGGGACTCACCATCGGCGTCGACATCGGCGGCACGAAGATCGCGGCCGGCGTGGTCGACGAAGAGGGCACCATCCTTGAGACGTACAAGGTGCCCACCCCGCCGACCGCGGACGGAGTGACGGACGCGATCTGCGCCGCAGTGTCCGAAGTCAGCAGCAACCACACCATCGAGGCCGTCGGCATCGGCGCCGCCGGATACGTGGACGACAAGCGCGCGACCGTGCTCTTCGCGCCGAACATCAACTGGCGGCACGAACCGCTCAAGGACAAGGTCGAGCAGCGCATCGGCCTGCCGGTCGTCGTCGAGAACGACGCGAACTGCGCGGCCTGGGGCGAGTACCGCTTCGGCGCCGGCCAGGGCCACGAGGACGTCATCTGCATCACCCTCGGCACGGGCCTGGGCGGCGGCATCATCATCGGCAACAAGCTGCGCCGCGGACGCTTCGGCGTGGCCGCCGAGTTCGGGCACATCCGGGTGGTCCCGGACGGCCTGCTGTGCGGCTGCGGGAGCCAGGGCTGCTGGGAGCAGTACGCCTCCGGCCGCGCGCTCGTCCGGTACGCGAAGCAGCGCGCCAACGCCACCCCCGAGAACGCGGCGGTCCTCCTCTCGCTCGGCGACGGCACCCCCGACGGCATCGAGGGCAAGCACATCAGCGAGGCCGCGCGGGCCGGCGACCTGGTCGCCATCGACTCCTTCCGCGAGCTGGCCCGCTGGGCCGGCGCGGGCCTGGCCGACCTGGCGTCGCTGTTCGACCCGTCGGCGTTCATCGTCGGCGGCGGGGTCTCCGACGAGGGCGACCTCGTCCTCGACCCGATCCGCAAGTCCTTCAAGCGCTGGCTGATCGGCGGCGCGTGGCGCCCGCACGCGCAGGTGCTCGCCGCGCAGCTCGGCGGCAAGGCCGGACTCGTCGGCGCCGCCGACCTGGCCCGCCAGGGCTGACGCCGCTCGCCGACGCCGTTCACCGACGCCGTCCGTTTCACAGAACTGCCCGCCGCGCCCTCTGGGGGGCCGCGGGGCATATGGGTTTTTTCTCCGAGATTCTGGCGTAATTTGGGTCGGTAGACGTCGGGTCGCGGG
>NZ_JBHYVA010000277.1:0-10097 GCF_042750055.1 Streptomyces sp. NPDC059456 | reverse complement strand
CGGCCCCCGGCCCCCCCCCCCGGGGGGGCCGGGGCCGGGGGGTTCCCGGCCCCGGCCTCGCTCCGGCGTTTCCCGCCCGGGCCCGGCCCGGGCCCCTCGCCCGCGTCCCGCCCGGTCTGGGCGGCGGCCCTACCCTGGAGCCATGAACATCGAGCACGGGGCCGCCGGCAGGGGCCGGGTCACAGGCCTGCCGGACTGGGACCGCTGCGGGGTCATGGGCGTCGTCAACGTCACCCCGGACTCCTTCTCCGACGGGGGGCGCTGGTTCGACACCACCGCCGCCGTCAAACGCGGACTCGACCTCGTCGCCCAGGGCGCCGACCTCGTCGACGTCGGCGGCGAGTCCACCCGCCCCGGCGCCACCCGCGTCGACGAGGAGGAGGAGCTGCGCCGCGTCGTCCCCGTGGTGCGCGGCCTGGCCTCCGAAGGGGTCACCGTCTCCGTCGACACCATGCGCGCCTCCGTCGCCGCCCGGGCCGTCGCCGCCGGCGCCCTGCTGGTCAACGACGTCAGCGGCGGACTCGCCGACCCCGGCATGATCCCGGCCGTCGCCGCCGCCGAGGTGCCGTTCGTCGTGATGCACTGGCGCGGCTTCAGCGACGGCATGAACAGCCTCGCCGTCTACGAGGACGTCCTCGCCGAGGTCACCGCCGAGCTGCGCACCCGCATCGACGCCGTCGTGGCCGGCGGGATCGCCCCCGAGCGGCTCCTCGTCGACCCCGGCCTCGGCTTCGCCAAGAACGCCGAGCACGACCTGGCCCTGGTCGCCCACCTCCCCGAGCTGCGCGCCCTCGGGTTCCCGCTGCTGGTCGCCGCGTCGCGCAAACGATTCCTCGGCCGGGTGCTGGCCGGCGCGGCGGACGCCGCGCCGCCGCCGGCCCGCGAGCGCGACGCCGCCACCGCCGCCGTCTCCGCCATCGCCGCCCATCAGGGCGCCTGGGCCGTACGGGTCCACGAAGTACGGGCCACCGCCGACGCGGTTCGGGTGGCCCGCGCCGTGGAAGGGGCCCTGTGATCCGTCCCGCCGGTGGCGGGACCCGTACAACCAGGAGAGGGGAACGGTGAGCCGTACCGACATCGAAGCCGTCGACGAGGTCAACACGGCCTTCTACGAGGCCATGGAGCGGGGGGACTTCGACGCACTGTCGGCGCTCTGGCTCGAAGACGAGATCTCCTGCGTCCACCCGGGCTGGCCGGTGCTCTCAGGCCGCGGCGAGGTGCTGCGCTCGTACGCGCTGATCATGTCCCACACCGACTACATCCAGTTCTTCCTCACCGACACGAAAGTCGCCGTCATAGGTGACACCGCGCTGGTGACGTGTACGGAGAACATCCTCAGCGGCGGCCCCGCCGAGGAGGGCGGAGCGCTCGGCCCGCTCGTCGGTCAGCTGGTCGTCGCCACGAATGTGTTCCGACGCACATCGGAGGGCTGGCGGCTCTGGTCCCACCACGGTTCTCCCGTCCTGACGGAGTCCGACGAGGACGAAGAAGAGGACTCCGCCTGACCCCACCGGCGGGGTGCGAGGTCTTTCGCAGGTAAATTCGAGGGCGGACGACGCCGACCGCACTCGGCGCAGGCCCATGGATCCGGGGAGTCCCGGACCGCAAGCACCTACGAAAGCAGGAGTGATTCGCGTGGATCGTGTCGCGCTGCGCGGCCTCAAGGCTCGCGGGCACCACGGCGTCTTCCCCCGGGAACGCGAAGAGGGCCAGACCTTCATCGTCGACCTCGTGCTGCACATCGACACCCGCCCCGCGGCGGCCGACGACGACCTTGCGAAGACCGTGCATTACGGGGTAGTCGCGGAAGAGGTCGTCGACGTGGTCCAGGGAGAACCGGTCGACCTGATCGAGACCCTGGCCGAGCGGATCGCCCAGCAGTGCCTGAAGCACGAAGCAGTGGCACAGGTGGAGGTGGTCGTCCACAAACCGGACGCCCCCATCACCGTCCCCTTCGACGACGTGACCATCACGATCACCCGGAGCCGCGTGTGAACAACGGACTGAACGCCCAGAGCGACCCCACCGTCCAGCCGGTGCCCGCATCCGTCGTGGAGACGGTGGACGCGGCAGATGTGACCCTGTCCAACCCCAAGTGGGCCGTGATCGCGCTCGGCGCGAACCTCGGCAACCGCCTGGAGACCCTCCAGGGCGCCATCGACGCCCTCGGCGACACCCCCGGCCTGCGGGTCAAGGCCGTCTCCCCCGTCTACGAGACCGAGCCGTGGGGCGTCGAGCCCGGCTCGCAGCCCTCGTACCTCAACGCGGTGGTCCGCGTGAAGACCACGCTGCCGCCGTCGTCGCTGCTGGAGCGCGGACACGCCATCGAGGAGGCCTTCGACCGCGTCCGCGAGGAGCGCTGGGGGCCGCGCACCATCGACGTCGACATCGTCTCGTACGCCGAGGTCGTCTCGGACGACCCGGTCCTCACCCTCCCGCACCCGCGGGCCCACCAGCGGGCCTTCGTCCTGGCCCCCTGGAACGACATCGACGGCGAAGCGCAGATCCCCGGGCACGGCCCCGTCGCGGCCCTCCTGGCCGGAATCGGCCTGACCGGCGTGACGCCGCGCCCGGACCTGGAACTCCGCCTCCCCGAGTAGTCGTTAACCTGTGGCTGGCTGAAGCCGACGACGACGTGGGTGCGGAGAGCGAAAGCGGGGAACGGGCACGTGAAGCAACTGAGGCCGGCGGTCCTGGCGGGGATCTTCATCGTCGCCGGGGTGCTGTCCTGGGCCGGCGCCCGGCTGTGGAACGCGTACGGGACCCTGCCGGGCATCCCCCTGGCCGCGCCCATCGTCCTGGGCGTGATCGCCGTCGTCCTGCTGGCCACGGCCCTGTCGCTGCGGGCCCGCCTCAAGGCCCAGCGCGAGCGCCGGCCGGGTGCCAAGGGCGTGGAACCGCTGATGGCGGCCCGCGCGGTCGTCTTCGGCCAGGCCAGCGCGCTCGTGGCCGCCCTCGTGGCGGGCATGTACGGCGGCGTGGGCGTCTTCCTGCTGGCCGATGGCCTGGAGGTGCCCGCCCGCCGCGACCAGGCCTGGTACGCCGCCTTCTCGGTCCTGGCGGGCGCGGCCGTCATCGCCGCCGCCCTCTTCCTGGAGCACGTCCTGAAGCTCCCGGAAGACGACGACACCACCCCCCACTCCCCGGCCCACACCTGACCCGCCCCGGGCCGGGGGGTTCACATCCGGTCAGCGCGCCATGATCAGGCTCATGGCCTCGTTGCGGGTCGCGGGGTCGCGGAGCTGACCGCGGACCGCCGAGGTGATCGTCTTCGCACCGGGCTTGCGGACCCCGCGCATCGTCATGCACATGTGCTCGCACTCGACGACCACGATGACCCCGCGCGGCTCCAGGATCTCCATCAGGGAATCCGCGATCTGCGTGGTCAGCCGCTCCTGCACCTGCGGACGGCGGGCGAACACGTCCACGAGGCGGGCCAGCTTCGACAGGCCCGTGATCTTGCCGTCGGTGGACGGGATGTAGCCGACGTGGGCCACACCGTGGAACGGCACCAGATGGTGCTCACACGAACTCATGACCTCGATGTCCTTGACCAGGACCATCTCGTCGTGGCCGAGGTCGAAGGTGGTCGTCAGGACCTCTTCGGGCTTCTGGTAGAGGCCGGCGAATATCTCCTTGTACGCCCTCGCCACGCGAGCCGGGGTTTCCAGGAGGCCCTCGCGGTCCGGGTCCTCGCCGACCGCGATCAGGAGTTCGCGGACCGCCGCCTCGGCGCGCTTCTCGTCGAACTCGCCGATCGTGCCCTCGTCACCGGTCAGGGTCACTGGGTCGGTCATCTCTTCCTCGTTCCTGTGTGCACTGCCGCTCGCGGACACGCGAAAGTGCCGCGCCCCCCAGGCTAGAACCTGGGGGGCGCGGCATCCATTCCGGGACGGTCCGGCCGAGGGCTACTCGGCGCGGTCCTCCGGCGCGGTGTCCTTCTCCACGGACACGGCGGACGAGGCCGCCGACGTGCCGTTCGCCGAGTTCGTCAGCTGGAGCTCCTTGGGAGAGAGCACCGGCGGACGGGTCGACGGGGTGCGGTGCGAGGAGCCGGTCCACGCCGGGCGGGCCGGGCGCTTCACGATCGTCGAGAAGATCTCGGCGATCTCCTCCTTGCCCAGCGTCTCCTTCTCCAGGAGCGCGAGGACCAGGTTGTCGAGGACGTCGCGGTTCTCGACCAGGATCTCCCAGGCCTCGTTGTGCGCCGTCTCGATGAGCTTCTTGACCTCTTCGTCGACCAGCGCCGCGACCTCTTCCGAGTAGTCCCGCGGGTGCGACATCTCGCGGCCCAGGAACGGCTCGGTGTTGTCCCCGCCGAACTTGATCGCGCCGAGGCGCTCGGTCATGCCGTACTGGGTCACCATCGCGCGGGCCGTCGCCGTGGCCTTCTCGATGTCGTTCGCCGCGCCGGTGGTCGGGTCGTGGAAGACCAGCTCCTCCGCCGCGCGGCCGCCCAGCATGTACGCCAGCTGGTCGAGCATCTCGTTGCGCGTGGTCGAGTACTTGTCCTCGTCGGGCAGGACCATGGTGTAGCCCAGCGCCCGGCCGCGGGACAGGATCGTGATCTTGTGGACCGGGTCGGAGTTCGGGGAGGCCGCCGCGACCAGGGCGTGACCGCCCTCGTGGTACGCGGTGATCTTCTTTTCCCGGTCCGACATGATCCGGGTCCGCTTCTGCGGGCCCGCCACGACGCGGTCGATGGCCTCGTCCAGCATGTGGTTGTCGATCAGCTTGCGGTCCGAGCGGGCGGTGAGCAGCGCCGCCTCGTTCAGGACGTTGGACAGATCGGCACCGGTGAAACCGGGGGTGCGGCGGGCGACGGCCGAGAGGTCGACGTCCGGAGCGACCGGCTTGCCCTTCTGGTGGACCTTGAGGATCTCCAGACGGCCCTGCATGTCCGGACGGTCGACCGCGATCTGCCGGTCGAAGCGGCCCGGGCGCAGCAGCGCCGGGTCGAGGATGTCCGGGCGGTTCGTGGCGGCGATCAGGATGACGCCGCCCTTCACGTCGAAGCCGTCCATCTCAACGAGCAGCTGGTTCAGGGTCTGCTCGCGCTCGTCGTGGCCGCCGCCGAGGCCCGCACCGCGGTGCCGGCCGACGGCGTCGATCTCGTCGACGAAGACGATCGCCGGGGCGTTGGCCTTGGCCTGCTCGAACAGGTCACGGACACGCGAGGCACCGACACCGACGAACATCTCGACGAAGTCGGAACCGGAGATCGAGTAGAACGGGACTCCGGCCTCGCCCGCGACGGCGCGCGCCAGCAGGGTCTTGCCGGTTCCGGGCGGGCCGTAGAGGAGCACGCCCTTGGGGATCTTGGCCCCGACGGCCTGGAACTTGGCCGGCTCCTGGAGGAACTCCTTGATCTCGTGGAGCTCCTCGACGGCCTCGTCCGAGCCCGCGACGTCGGCGAACGTCGTCTTCGGGGTGTCCTTGGTGATGAGCTTGGCCTTGGACTTCCCGAAGTTCATCACCCGGGAGCCGCCGCCCTGCATCTGGTTCATCAGGAACAGGAAGACCACGACGATGAGCACGAAGGGCAGGAGGGAGAGCAGCACGCTCAGGAACGGGCTGGTCTTGTCCGGCTGGACCTTGTAGCCGTCCGGGATCTGGCCGGATTCGAACTTGGTCTGGAGGTTCTGGGCGAGCTCGACGCCCTGATCCCCGATGTAGTTGGCCTGGAACTTGGAGCCGGAGTTGTCGGCGAGCTTCTGGTCCTTCTTCAGCTCGACCTTGATCATCTGGCTGTCGCCGGTGGTGAGCTCGGCGCTCTGCACCTGGCCACTGTTGATCGCCTTGATGACCTCGCTGGTGTCCACCGTCTTGTAGCCGCCGCCGGAGCCGACGACATTCATCAACACGACCACGGCGAGGACGGCCAGCACGATCCACATGACCGGCCCACGGAAGTATCGCTTCACGTCCATCCATACGGGGTGCCGGGCACCCCGTCCCTCCTGCCCGTAGGTAAATGCTGCTCTGAGTAAAGACTGTTCTTCGGAATGTACCCCTGTATTGTCACCCGCGGCCTCGTGGGACGGCTGACAGAACTGCTTTCCCCTGCTCCAACGCCGGGAATCGTTCCAGGGTTCCCCTGTGCGGGCCCCGACCGGGGCCCGCGGCGTCAGCCGCCGTAGACGTGCGGGGCGAGCGTGCCGACGAACGGCAGGTTGCGGTACTTCTCCGCGTAGTCGAGGCCGTATCCGACGACGAACTCGTTCGGGATGTCGAAGCCGACCCACTTCACGTCGATGGCGACCTTGGCGGCGTCGGGCTTGCGCAGCAGCGTGACGACCTCCAGCGAGGCCGGCTGGCGGGAGCCCAGGTTCGACAGCAGCCAGGACAGGGTCAGGCCCGAGTCGATGATGTCCTCGACGATCAGGACGTGCTTGTCCTTGATGTCGGTGTCCAGGTCCTTCAGGATCCGGACGACACCGGAGGACTGGGTTCCGGCGCCGTAGGAGGACACCGCCATCCAGTCCATGGTGAGCGGGGTGGACAAGGCGCGCGCCAGGTCCGCCATCACCATCACGGCGCCCTTGAGGACGCCGACGATGAGCAGGTCCTTGCCCGCGTACTCCGCGTCGATCTTCGCGGCCAGCTCGGCCAGCTTCGCGTCGATCTCTTCCTTGGTGATGAGCACCGACTGGAGGTCGCTGCCCATGTCCTTCTCGTCCACCCGCATCACTTTCGTTGTCGGCCGGGGCTCCGGGGGGTCCCCGGAGGACTCAGCCGTGCTTCAGCACCAATCAGCCCTGCCGGATGACAAGTCTGCCACCCTGCCGCTGCGCCTCGACCCTGCCGGGCAGGTTGATGGCGCCCTGGCCCCGCCAGCCGGTGATGAGCCGGTCCACTTCCTCGATGTGGCGGGCGAAGAGGGAGCCTGCGGGGGAGCCGGCCGCGACCACGGCCCTGCGCAGCACGCGGCGGCGGACGGCCGGGGGCAGGGCGTACAGCTTGGCGCACTCCAGCCGGCCGTCCTCGTCCCGTACGCCGGCCTCGGCCTCGGCGGCCCAGGCGTCGAGGGCGTCGGCGTCGTCGCGGGAGAGCTGGGCGGTGCGGGCGAGCGCCTCGACGACTCCCTTGCCGAGCGCCTTCTCGAGGGCGGGCAGCCCCTCGTGGCGGAGCCGGGAGCGGGTGTAGGCGGGGTCGATGTTGTGCGGGTCGTCCCAGACCGCCAGGGACTGGACCATGCAGGCCTTGCGGGCGGTCTGCCGGTCGATCTGGAGGAAGGGGCGGCGGTAGCGGTGCGAGCGGCCCGGGCCGCCGGACACCTCGGCCATGCCGGAGAGCGAGCGGATGCCGGAGCCGCGGGCCAGGCCCAGCAGGACGGTTTCGGCTTGATCGTCCCGGGTGTGGCCGAGCAGTACGGCCGACGCGCCCAGGCGGTCCGCGGCCTCGTCCAGGGCCGCGTAGCGGGCGTCGCGCGCGGCGGCTTCGGGCCCGCCGTCACGGCCGACGCGCACGGCGACGGACTCCACCGGGTCGAGGCGGAGTGCGGTCATGCGGGTGACGACCTCGGCGGCGCGCAGGTCGGAGCCGGCCTGGAGTCCGTGGTCGACGGTGATGCCGCCGGCCCGGATGCCGAGCTTGGGCGCCTCGAAGGCGAGGGCGGAGGCGAGGGCCATCGAGTCGGCGCCGCCGGAGCAGGCGACGAGGACGAGCGGCGGGGAGCCGGCCGCGGTGCCGGGGGTCCCCCCGGACGGAGCCAGGGAGGGTTCGGCGGAACGGTCGGTGAGGTCGGTGAGGACGTCGTGGAGTACGCGGCGGACCGCCAGGCGTATCGCCGCGACCGCAGGATGGGGACCCATGTCCGGTGCCCTTCGGTGGAGTTCGGATGCCTCGAAGGCGTTGGGGTGTGGTGCTGGAACGGCTGCTGTTCGGTGCTGTTCGACGCTGCCCTGTGCCCCGGCCCCCGTGAGGAGCCCCCGCCGGGAGCCCCCGCAAGAGGAGGGTTGTCACTCAGAGTGCGTCGATGGTGACAGAACCGAGCCGTTCCCCGAGCATCGCACGCCCTTCCACGCCCCACGGTCCCTCGGACGGGTGACGCTTCTTCCCCCAGTGAGACATGTTTACGCCCCCTGAGTCACCCCCCTTCGCTCCTATTCGCCCTTGCGGTGCACCCGCGCGACCCAGTCCGCGGGCTTGGCGATCTCCGCCTTGGTCGGCAGCGTGTTCGGAGAGGTCCAGACCCGGTTGAAGCCGTCCATGCCGACCTGGCCGACGACGGCGCGCACGAACCGCTCGCCATCGCGGTACTGGCGCAGTTTGGCGTCGAGCCCCAGCAGTTTGCGCAGCGCGGCGTCGAGGCGGCCCGCCCCGCTGGCCCGGCGCTGCTGGAACTTCTCCCGGATCTCGGCGACCGAGGGCACGACCGTGGGGCCGACGCCGTCCATGACGTAGTCGGCGTGGCCCTCCAGCAGGGACATCACGGCGGTCAGGCGGCCGAGCACCTCGCGCTGCTCGGGGGTCTGGACGAGTTCGACCAGGGAGCGGCCCTCGTCGCCCTGGTCGGAGTCGGGGCGGGCGCCGGCGAAGGACTGGGCGGCTTCGCGCAGCCGTTCGAGGATGGTCGCGGGGTCCATCTCGGTGGCGCCGAGGAAGGTCTGGATCTCGCCTTCCAGGTGGTCGCGGAGCCAGGGGACGGCCGTGAACTGCGTACGGTGCGTCTCCTCGTGCAGGCAGACCCACAGCCGGAAGTCGTGCGGGCGCACGTCCAGCTCGCGTTCGACGTGCACGATGTTCGGGGCGACGAGGAGCAGCCGGCCGCCGCCCGCGGCCGAGCCCGGCAGGTCGCGGCCGGCCGGGGCGAAGGTCTCGTACTGGCCGAGCACGCGGGAGGCCAGGAAGCTGAGCAGCATGCCCAGCTCGACGCCGGTGACCTTGCCGCCGACGGTGCCGAGGACGGCTCCGCCGGGCGCTCCGGCGCGGCGGTCCTGCATCTTGCCGAGCAGCGGGCCGAGGAGCTCGCGGAAGCCGGCCACGTTGGCCTTCACCCAGCCGGCCCGGTCGACGACGAGAACGGGGGTGTCGGGGACGGCCGTGCCCTCGGGGATCATGCGGGTGAACTCGCGCACGTGGCGTTCGGACGTCTTCGCATGCCGGCGCAGCTCCGCCACCACCGCGCGGGCCTCGTCGCGGCTGACCTCGGGACCCGGCCGCACCAGCCGGGTCGCGGTCGCCACCGCGAGATTCCAGTCGACCATCTCGGCACCACCGATGCTCGTCATGCGTCAACCGTACGTGGACCGGGGCCGGTGCGGAGCCCCTCGGAAGGGCTACGAGGCGCGGGCGACGGCCGCGGCGAGCTTGTCGAGGCCCTTCTCCGCGGCCCCGGGGTCGGGGGTGTTCGCGGTCAGGAACGCGAAGGCGAGCAGTCGGCCGGAGGGGTCGACGACGGTCCCGGCGAGGGAGTTCACGCCGCTCAGGGTGCCGGTCTTGGCGCGGACGAGGCCGGCGGCCGGGGAGGTGCCGGCGTTGCGGCTGCGCAGGGTCCCGGTGAATCCGGCGACGGGCAGTCCGGTGAGCACGGGCCGCAGCTCCGGCCGCTGCGGGTCTGCGGCCTTGGCGAGGAGTCCGGCGAGCAGGCCGGTGCTGGCCTTGTCGGCGCGGTTGAGCCCGCTGCCGTCGGCGAAGCGGGCACCGGCGGTGTCGATGCCGAGGGCGGTGAGGCGGTCGGTGACGGCCTTCTCGGCCCCTTCGAAGCTGGCGGGCTGCCCGGAGGCGAGGGCGGTCTGGCGGGCGAGGACCTCGGCGATGTCGTTGTCGCTGTTGGTCAGCATCCGCTCGACGAGGCCGCCGAGCGGGGTGGAGAGGGTGGTGGCGAGCGGCTGGGCGCCGGCGGGCGCCTTGGCCCTGGCGGGGTCGCCGGTGACCGTGATGCCGCGTTCCCTGAGGAGGGCGGCGAACGCGCGGGCGGTCTCCCGGGCGGGGTCCTCGACCCGCTCGACGGGCCCGGAGGTGGAGTCGTCGGGGCGGCCCTCGTCGGCCGCGAGGGAGGTGATCGGCGCGATGTTGGGGTTGTCGCCGATGGGGTGGCGGGCGGGCCCGGTGAAGAGGGTGTCGTCGTAGCCGAGGCGTACGGTGCCGGTGCC
>NZ_JBHYVA010000276.1:0-10109 GCF_042750055.1 Streptomyces sp. NPDC059456 | reverse complement strand
CTGTAGCTGTTGCCGGCGGAGGGCTCCACCGCCCCGAACCGCGGGGTGGGCGCCCCCCCCCCCCGGGGGGGCGGCGGCGGCGGGGGCGGGGGCGGGGCGGGGGGCGGGGCCCCCCGGCCCGCCCCCCCGGCGCCGCGGCCCCCGGCGCGCGGGGGCGGCGGGGCGCTGGCCCGGGAGATGGTCCGGGTCAACCACTACGGCCAGGCCGCGACGCTGCCGTCGGTCCTGGGCTCGCTGACGGCCCTGTCGGCCGCCCTCCCGTCGGCCCCGGACCCGGCGGCGGCGCTGTCGGCGGCCGAATCCGCGTGGACGGAAGCCCTCCACTAGTCCGTCGGACCGTGCCGCGGGGGCCGGGGCCGGCAGGCCGACGGCTCCGCCGCGCGCCCGACGCGTGGGGCGGGCGGCTCGGCGGCCGGCCGGCCGGCGCACGATCCCGATCGCGGTGATCCGCGTCGGCGCCCTGTCGCGCACGGGCGGGACACCGCCACGACGGCATGCGGCGGAGTCCCGGATCCCGGGGGCGGGGGCCTTCGGGATCCGGGGGCGGGTCAGGCCTGGGGGGCCGGGCAGGCGCCGGCGGGGTCGCAGGCGTCGGCAGCCGCCGGCTCCGCGACCTCGCGGCCCTCCCACGCCTGCTCCAGCGCCCGGGTGAACACCTCGGCGGGCTGCCCGCCGGAGATCCCGTAGCGGCGGTCCAGCACGAAGAACGGCACGGCGCGCGCACCGAGCTCCGCCGCCTCCCGCTCGTCCGCACGGACCTCGGCGGCGTACGCCGAGTCGTCCGCGAGGACGGCGCGCGCCTCCGCCTCGTCCAGCCCGGCCTCCACCGCGAGCACGACGAGGACCTCGGCGTCGAAGACGGACCGCTCCTCGGCGAAGTTCGCCCGGTAGGCGAGGTCGAGCAGCTCCTCCTGGCGGCCGCGGGCGGCCGCCAGGTGCAGCAGGCGGTGGATGTCGAAGGTGTTCCCGTGGTCGCGGCCGTCGGTGCGGTACGTCAGCCCCTCGGCGCGGGCGCTCGCGGCGACGCGCTCCTCCATGCCGCGCGCCTCGTCGAGGGTCCGGCCGTACTTCGCGGCCAGCATCTCCAGGACCGGCTCCGTCGCGCCCTTGGGGCTGTTCGGGTCGAGCTCGAAGGACCGGAAGACGACCTCCACCTCGTCGCGGTGCGCGAACTCGGCCAGCCCCTTCCTGAAACGGGCCTTGCCGATGTAGCACCAGGGGCAGGCGATGTCGCTCCAGATCTCGACGCGCATGATCCTTCTTCTCTCCTTGTTCCGGGACGTGGTTGCGGCACGTGTTTGCGGGACGTGTTTCCGCAAGGGGACGGTTTCGCCTTCAACCACCTGGCGGAGCGTCTCATTCCCCGAGGCTGAGCCAGAGCGTGAGGTGGGAGCCGGCGCGGAGGGGGCCCGAGGGGGCCGGGCGCCAGCCCTGGCGGGCGTAGAAGGCCTGGGCCCGCAGGTTGTGTTCGTAGACCTCCAGGCGGACCCGGCCGACACCGGCGCGCCGCCAGGCCTCGACGCAGGCGGCGTGCAGGGCGGCGCCGGTGCCGCGGCGCCAGTGGACCGGGTCGACGTGCAGCTGGGTGAGGGTGGTCTCGCCGTCCACCGTGCGGAAGGCCGCCACCCCGGTCAGCTCCCCGTCCTGCTCCGCGCACAGCACGCCGCCGTCGGTCGTGGCCCGGGCGACGGCCCGGGACCAGCCCTCACGGGCGGCGTGGGCCTGCCCGGGGACGCGGCCGCGGTAGTACGTGGACCGGGCCCGGGCGTGGAGGGCCGCTATGGCGTCGAGGTCTGCGGGCTGCGCGGGCCGGATCATGGACAGGCAAACGCGCCGGGAACCGGGTGGGTTCCCGGCGCGTCACGCGACGATCGGCTCGGCTACTTCTTCAGCCACGCCGCCATCATCTTCTGGGCGATGGGGGCGGCCAGCTTGCCGCCGCCGATCTCGGAGCGGTCGGTGTCCGAGTTCTCGATCACCACGGCAACCGCGATCTGCTTGCCGCCCGCCTTGCCGTACGAGGTGAACCAGGCCAGCGGCGGCAGGCTGTTGTTCACGCCGCGCTGCGCGGTACCGGTCTTGCCGCCCACCTCGGCGCCCGCGACCTGCGCGGGCTTGCCGCCGCCCTCGGTCGCGACCGTCCGCATGGCGTCCTGGAGCATCGAGGCCGTCTTGGCCTCCATGACCTGCTCGGACTTCGGGTTCTTGAAGCTCTCCAGCACGTTGCCGTTCGCGTCGGTGACCTCGGACACCGAGTGCGGGGCGACGAGCTTGCCGCCGTTCTCGATCGCGGCGGTCACCATCGCCATCTGGAGCGGGGTGGCCTGCACGTCGAACTGGCCGATACCGGTCTGTGCGACCTGGTCGACGGACATCTTCTTCGTCGGGTACTTGCTCGCCGGGCGGGCGGCGACCGGCGTCGAGATCTCCGTGTTGAAGCCGAGCTTCTCGGCCATCGCCCGCATCTTGTCCTGGCCGAGCTTGTTCGCGAGCTCCGCGAAGACGTTGTTGCAGGACAGCCGCAGGGCGGTGCGCGGCGAGGCGTTGTTGCAGGCCGCGGAACCCGCCTCGCTGGGCAGCAGGGTCCGGGTGCCCGGGATGGTGTACGGGTCCGGGGTGCCGGTCGGCGTGTCCAGGTTGGTGACCAGGCCGTTCTCGATGGCCGCCGCCAGGGTGACCAGCTTGAAGGTGGAGCCGGGCGCCTGCGGCTTGCGCAGGGCCACGTTCTCCATGGCCTTCCCGTTGTCCTGGATCAGCTTCGCCCAGGCGTCCTTGTCGTTGGCGCCCGTGATGCTGCCCGGGTCGAAGGAGGGGTTGTTCACGATGGCGAGGATCTCGCCGGTCGCCGGGTCGATGGCGACGGCGGAGCCCTGCTTGCCCTGGAGCGCGTCGTACGCGGCCTTCTGCACGCCCTTGTCGATGGTCGTCAGCACGTCGCCCGGCGAGGCCCGCTTGTTGGTGAGCATGTCCATCACGGTCTTGAGCCGGTCGTCGGACCCGTTGAGGATCTTCTTGTAGACGCCTTCCAGCATGCTCGTGCCGAAGGCCTGGGAGCTGTAGCCGGTGACCGGCGCGTAGAGCGGACCGTCGACGTACGTGCGCTTGTAGGCGAAGTCCTTTCCGCCCGTCTTCTCCGAGCCGGTGATCGCCTCCCCGCCCACGATGATGTTGCCCAGCGGGTTCTCGTACTGCCCGATGAGGTTCCGCCGGTTGTTCTCGTTGTCTGCGAGCGCCTGGCCTTGGTAGGCCTGCACCCAGGTGACCCGCACCAAAAGGGCCAGTACCAGGAGCAGGCAGAAGACCGACGCACGCCTGATCGTTTTGTTCATCCCCCACAAGGACGTACCAAGGCCCTCAGTCGTTCCGCTCTGCCCCGATTGTGGCGGAGTTCTCACCCCTTCTTCATGAAGC
Source organism: Streptomyces sp. NPDC059456 (assembly GCF_042750055.1). Taxonomy (NCBI): domain Bacteria; kingdom Bacillati; phylum Actinomycetota; class Actinomycetes; order Kitasatosporales; family Streptomycetaceae; genus Streptomyces; species Streptomyces sp. NPDC059456. The sequence goes on along the minus strand of NZ_JBHYVA010000276.1, from coordinate 6,698 downwards.
CGCCCTCGTACGCCGCGATGACCGCCTGGGTGCGGTCGCGCGAGCCGGTCTTGGAGAGGACCGCGGCGACGTGCGATTTGACCGTCTGGGGGCCGACTCCCAGGCGCTCGCTGATCTCGTGGTTGGACAGGCCGGTGGCCATCAGGCGCAGTACGTCGGCCTCCCGGTCGGTGAGCCGGGACACCCAGGCGGCAGGTCCCGCGGCGCCGGGCGCGTGGGACGCCGCCAGGGAGCGGACGGCAGCCGGGAAGAGGAGGCAGTCACCTCGGGCGACGAGGCGGACCGCGCCGATCAGCTCGTCGGGGTCGGCCCGCTTCAGGAGGAACCCGGCGGCGCCCGCGCGCAGCGCGTCGTAGACGTACGCGTCGTTCTCGAAGGTGGTCACGACCACGATCCGGGGCGGCTCCGCCATGCCGGCGACGATCTGCTCGGTGGCCCGGATGCCGTCGATCTCCGGCATCCGGACGTCCATCAGCACCACGTCGGGGGCCAGGGAGCGGACCAGCGGAACGGCCTCGGAACCGGAGGCCGCCTCACCGACGACCTCCAGGTCGGGTTCGGCTTCGAGGATGACCCGCAGGGCGGTGCGGACCATGCGCTCGTCGTCGGCGAGCACGAGGCGCAGCGGCGGCCGGCCCGCGGCGGTCATCGGGAACCTCCGCCGAGCGGAAGGACGGCCCGCAGCCGCCACAGCCCCCGGTGCGGGCCTGCTTCGACGCGCCCGCCGAGCAGGGTGGCCCGCTCGGCGGCGCCTTGCAGCCCGCGGCCCCCGGTGGTGCGGGGCCCGTGCCCGGCGGCGGGGCCCGGCGGATTGGTCATGGTGATCTCCAGTTCGCGGTCGGTACTGCCGGTGCCGTCCTTCTCGTCCCGTACGGCGATCCACAGCTCGACGGGACCCGTTCCGTGGCGCAGGGCGTTGCTCAGGCCCTCCTGGACGATCCGGTACGCCTCGCGGGAGGCGATCGCCGGGAGCCGGTCCCAGTTCCCGGCCGGCCCGGGTTCCAGGTGGACGGTGACGGTGCTCCCGGCGGCCCGGGTACGGGCCAGGAGTCCGTCGAGGTCGGCGGCGAGGGTCGGGGCCGGCGCGGCGCCTGGGCGGGCCGGGTCGCCGTCCCGCAGCAGGCCCAGGACGGCGTCGAGCTCACCCACCGTCCGCCGGGTGGTGTCCTCGATCGCCGCCAGCGCCTCCCGTACGAACGCGGGGTCGCTGTCGAGCACCCGCCGGGCGGCGACCGCCTGGAGGGTGACGGCGCTCAGGGCGTGCCCGACCGCGTCGTGCAGCTCCCGGGCCAGCCGGTTGCGCACGGCCAGCTCGGCGGCCCGTTCCTCGGCCGCGGCCAGCCGGTCCGCCCCGGTCGGCCCGAGCAGGACGGGTGCCGTCCGGGCCAGCAGCGCCCCGGCCCCGGCGGCACACAGGACGAGCCCTCCCAGCAGCCCGATCCCGAGCAGCGGGGCGAGGTACGGCGCGGCACCGGTGCCGAACCAGCCCAGCCCCAGGGGCGTCCGCCGCAGCCCGCTCACGAACGGCAGCACGATCAGCACCACCGCCATGGGCGGTACCGCGAGGCTCATCCCGCTGATCACCGCACCGACCCCGAGGTGCAGGGTCCACCAGGCCGAGCTGCGCCCCCGGGCCGCCCAGGACCGGGCCGGGCCCTCGGCCAGCCGCTCTCCCGGCACCCCGCACAGGGCCCGTACCGCGCCCGCCGACATCGGCCGGACCAGTCCGAACACACCCGTCACGGCGGCCAGCGGCAGGGACAGCCCGTACGAGGCGAAGGTCAGCACGGTGGAGCCGAAGACGTTGCCCCGCCCGGACCAGACGCCGACCACCACCTGGGCGAGGAGGAAGTACGGCATCAGCAGGGCCCCGCCGAGGATCAGGTGCACCCAGCGCAGCCCGGCCCGCGCCCACGGCACCCGGCCCGCCCGGGCCCCCGTACCCGTACCCGTACCCGTACTCGTACGCGTCGCCATGCCCTTGCCCCCCGGCATCCCGCGGCCCCTCACCCCTGACCGCCGCCCCCGCTGACGTCCCCGCCCCCGTCACCCGCCGCGCTCCGTGTCACCCGGTGCGGCGGCGGACCGCGAGGAACCGGGTCAGCACGGCCGCGGCGAGCAGGCCGGTGATCGTTTGGCCAGCGTAGGTCAGGACCATCGCGGTCGTGACCTCGTCTGCGACGATGACGGGGCCCGTCATGGAGATCAGCAGCCACAGACCCCAACTCGCCGCGGCCGCAGCCCCGATCCAGGCGAGGGCCAGTGCGCGGCGGGCCGGCCGGGCCCCGCCCCGCGCCAGGTTCACGGCGCCCGCCCCCGCGGCCAGCGTGCATATCGCGTAGGTGGCGAACACCACGCCCCTCTCGGGGCTGAACTGCGAGATCTGTGACGCGCTGAGCCCGGCCGTACCCCCGAAGGCCCAGCTGAGCTCCACCGCCGCCACGGCCACGGCCAGTACCGCCGCGGCTCCCGCCACCACCCCCGTGGGTGACGGGAGCCGCTCCCCCTGGACGCCCCGCCACAGTCCGCCCCAGCGCTCCCGCGCATAGGGGACGAACAGCGCGGCCAGGGCCAGGGCCTGCAGGATGAACCCGCCGTAGACGACGTTGAACACCCATGGGTCGAGGAAGGGCTCCTTCGCCGCCTGCGCGACCGCGTCCGGCCCCAGCCCCACGGCCCGCACGAGGAGTTGGCCGGGGAAGGCCACGACGATCGGGACGAGCAACCCGGTGGCGACGAACACCGGAAGCGTCAGCAGCAGGGACGGCACCCGTCTGCCCCAGGGCCGGGTGAACACCAGCACCAGGACGATGACGGCCGCGTCCATCGCCATCGTGGCGGCGTTCGCCACCTTGAAGAACAGCCCGGGTCCCAACAGCACGCTGTCGTCCGGTATCCCGATGCGGCTCCCCGCCACCCAGGCGCCCTTGAGGCACAGGTACGGCACGGTGGCGGACAGGGCCACCGCCGCCCAGGCCCTGCCCCGGGCCCGGGTGCGGGTGCGGGCCCTGACCCGCGCCCCGCCCGTCGCCGTCGCAGCCGCAGCCGTCGTCGCAGTCGTCGTCTCGTTCGCGTTCACCGCTCGTGTGGCCATGACTCAACGGTCGCGTCCGCGCCGCCCCGCCGCCTCCCCCACGAAGGTGAACCGTCTCCCCCGCGCGGGGGAGGACCCTCCCCCTCCACCGCCTCACATGCGGCGGGTCGCCACCGACAGCCGGTCCCGCGCCTCGAACAGCGCCGCCTTGATCCGCTGCTCGTGCCCCGCCGTCAGCCGGGCCACCGGCACCGAGCAGCTCACCGCGTCCCGGGCGGGCGTCCGGTAGGGCACCGCCACCCCGAAGCAGCGCAGCCCGAGCGTGTTCTCCTCCCGGTCCACCGCGTAGCCCTGCTCCCGGACCAGTGCCAGCTCGTCCACGAGCCGCTCCCGGTCGGTGATCGTGTGCTCGGTGACCGCCTCCAACCGCCGCGGCAGGAGCGCCCGTACCTCCTCGTCGGAGTGGGTCGCCAGCAGCGCCTTGCCCAGCGCGGTCGAGTGCACGGGCAGCCGCCGCCCGACGCGGGTGAACGGCCGCAGGTGGTGCTGGGACTGGCGGGTGGCGAGGTACACCACGCTCGTGCCGTCCATCCGGGCCAGGTGGATCGTCTCCGTGGTGTCGTCGGAGAGCCGGTCCAGGGCGGGCCGGGCCGCGGCGACGACCTCGTCCCCGTCGATGTACGAACTGCCCACGAGCAGGGCCCGTACGCCGATCCCGTACCGCGTGCCCGTCGCGTCCGTCTCCACCCACCCCAGGTTCACCAGCGTGCGCAGCAGCATGTAGAGGCTGGACTTGGGCAGCGACAGGTCGTGCTGGATGTCGGCCAGGCTGTGCAGTCCGGGGCGCGCCGCGAAGTGCTCCAGCAACAGCACCGTGCGGACGGCCGATTTGACGGCCGCCGGCGCGCCCGGGCCCCCGCCCGCCGTGCTGTCCGTGCTGTCCGCGCCCGCCATGCTGTCCGCGCGCTCCGGGCTCTGCGGGCTCACCGGCTCGGCTGTGGTCATTCGCCTTTTGCCCCTCTTGTCTCTTGTCAACGCGGAAGACCCGGAAATAGAGTCCGGAACGGATGTGATCATTCATCCATCGGAACGGCGTTCAGAATACTGAACGCCACCGCGCGGGTCAGGGCAGATCCAGGAGGCAGTGCGCCATGGCAGCAACACCAGTCTGGAGTGTGGACCCCCGCACCGGGAAGCAGCGCGAACAGGTTGCGGTGGAAGCCACACCGGGCGAGGTGGACGAAGCCGTACGCGCCGCCCACGCGGCCCGTGGCGCGCTCGCCGACCGCACCGCCCGTGCGGCCTTCCTGCGCACGGCCGCCGAACTGCTCGACGAGGCCGCGGCGCACGTGATCGAGGCCGCCGACGCCGAGACCGCCCTCGGGCCGGGCCGGCTCACCGGCGAACTCGCCCGCACCACCGGCCAGCTGCGGGCCTTCGCGGACGCCGTGGACGAGGGCTCGTACCTCGACATCCGCATCGACCACCCCGTTCCCGGGGCCGTCCCGCCGCGCCCCGGACTGCGCCGCTACAAGGTGCCGCTGGGCGTGGTCGCCGTCTACGCCGCCTCGAACTTCCCGCTCGCGTTCTCCGTCCCCGGCGGGGACACCGCGAGCGCCCTCGCCGCCGGCTGCCCGGTGGTCGTCAAGGCGCACCCCGACCACCCGGCCACCTCCGAGCTGTGCGCCTCGCTGCTGCGCCGCGCCGCCGTGGCGGCCGGACTGCCGGCCGAAGTGGTGGCCGTCGTCCACGGGTTCGACGCGGGTCTGGAGCTGATCCGCCACCCGCTCGTCCTCGCTGCCGGGTTCACCGGTTCCATCCGGGGCGGGCGGGCGCTGTTCGACGCGGCCGCCGCCCGGCCCGTGCCCATCCCGTTCCACGGCGAACTCGGTTCCCTCAACCCCGTCGTGGTCACGCCCGCGGCCGCCGCCGAGCGCGCCGAGGAGATCGCCGCCGGGCTCGCGGGGTCGGTCACCCTCGGGGTCGGCCAGTTCTGCGTCAAGCCCGGCCTGGTCCTCGTCCCCGAGGGCGCGGACGGCGACCGGCTCACCGGGGCGCTGACGAAGGCGCTCGGCGAGACCGAGCCGGGTGTCCTGCTCGACCACCGCATGCGCGAGAACTTCGTCTCCGGCGTGGGCGAGCGGGCCGCGCTGCCCGGCGTGAGCGCACCCGTCACCCCGGGCTCCGGCGGCGACCACACCGTCGGCGCGGGCTACCTGACCGTCCCGGCCCGGCTGCTCCTGGAGGGCGGCCCGTACGAGGTGCTGCTGGAGGAGTGCTTCGGCCCGGTGACCGTGGTCGTCCGGTACGCGGACCAGCACGAGGCGGGGTCGGTGCTCGGCCTGCTCCCGGGAAACCTGAGCGCCACGCTCCAGCTGTCCGCGGCCGAGGCCGACGGCGGTCCCGGCCCGGCGGCGGAACTGATCGCGCAGGTCACGGCGCTGGCCGGGCGGATCGTGGTCAACGGCTGGCCGACCGGTGTCGCGGTGGCCCCGGCCCAGCACCACGGCGGCCCGTACCCGGCGGCGACCTCGCACTCCACCTCGGTCGGCGGGACCGCCGTCGAGCGCTGGCTGCGGCCGGTGGTCTACCAGTCGGTGCCGGACCCGCTGCTCCCGGCGGAGCTGCGCGAGGGGAACCCGCTGGGGCTTCCGCGCCGCGTCACCGGCGGCTGAGACCCCTCGCACCCGGGCCGGGCCGGTCCGTTCCGTTCCGGTCCGGTCCGGGACCGGAACGCTCCGCACCCGACCCCGCGCCCCGGGCCGGCGTCCCGGATCCGCACCCCGGCCCCGTGCCCGGAGCCACAGCCCCGACCCGCGCCCCGGGCCGGCCCGGCCCGGTAATTGCGTTGCCCGCCCGGTTGCCCGCCGGGCAGGCTGCCGGTCATGCCGAGACCTCACGGATTCACCTACGAACAGCGCGGCGACCAGAGCGTGGTCATCACCCACCAGGGCCGGACCGCGAGCACCCTGCGCGGCGGCCGGGCCGAGAAGTTCCTCGCCGAGGTGGAGTCCGGCGACGCCCAGCTGGTGATGGCCCGCTGGACCGGCGCGTACAAGTTCGGCAACGAGCGGACGGCGAAGAACCACCCCCGCAACCGGCGCTGAAATATCCCGCGAGGGTAAGGGAACGGCAAAGCGCCTCCGGTCGTTCTCCGGGCATGACCGCTATGACCCCTGGTTCCAACCTGCCGCTCAATACCGTCCGTGTGACGGTGGACGTGGCTGCCCCGGTGCGGCTCGACGTATCGGGACTCCTCCTCGCCGCGGACGGCAAGGTGCGTTCGGACGCCGACTTCATCTTCTACAACCAGCCGTCCGGACCCGGTGTCAGCTACCGCTCGGGCGGCGGGGCGGCGCCGGACTCGATCACCGTGGACACGGGGGCGCTGCCTCCCGGCATCGAGCGGATCGTGGTCACGGCCAGTCCCGACGCCGCCGGTCAGACGTTCCAGGGCATCGAGCCCACCGCCACCGTGCGTCACGCGGAGAGCGGTGCGGTGATCGCCACGTTCACCCCGCCGCAGCTGGGCACCGAGACCGCGCTCGTCGTCGTCGAGGTCTACCAGCGCGGCGGAGTGTGGAAGGTCCGCGCGGTCGGCCAGGGGTACGCGAACGGCCTCGCCGGGATCGCGACCGACTTCGGGGTCTCCGTGGACGAGGAG
>NZ_JBHYVA010000275.1:7275-10183 GCF_042750055.1 Streptomyces sp. NPDC059456 | reverse complement strand
CTGGGTGCCGCGGTATGACGGGCACGCCGGTACACGCGCCCGCACGCAGGGTGACGCGCCTCGCATCTGCCCGATGCGGCTTGACTGTGTACACGGGAGATCGCCAGGCTGGCGGCATGCGGTATGAACTCCTGCTTTACGGGCGGGTCCACGTGGACCTCGTCCGCTACGCGAGCGCGCGTTGTCGGGGCCACTGAACGACCCCGGCCCCCGACCCGATCCGACCGCGCCCGTGCCCGCCGCCTCCGCGGCAGAAGGAAGCTCCCCGATGACAGCCCCGCCGGTGACCACGGCCCCCTCGGCCCCGTCCGTACGATCCGCATCCGGCCAGCCCGGCTCGCCCGACCTGCTCCGCTCCGCCTTCCGGAGGCATGCCGCCGGTGTGGCCGTGATCACCGCCGAGGACGGCGGGCGGCCGGTCGGGTTCACCGCGACCTCCCTGAACTCGGTGTCCGCCGACCCCCCGCTGCTGTCCTTCACGATCGCCACCGGAGCCTCCAGCTGGCCCGCGATACGCGACTCCGAGCACCTCGGCGTCCACATACTCGGCGAGCACCAGAAGGATCTCGCGGGCCTGTTCGCCCGCAGCGGAGCCGACCGGTTCGGCACCGGCACCCGGTGGGCGCCGGGTCCGCATGACGTGCCGGTGCTGGACGGCGTACTGGCGTGGCTGGTGTGCCGGGTCGTGGCGCGGGTGCCCGCCGGGGAGCACCGGGTGATCATCGCGGAGGCCGTGGTCGGCGACCCGGCCGGCGAGGGCCGGCCGCTGCTGTACCACCAGGGTCGCTTCAACGCGTTGCGCGACTGAATCGTCCCTGCTGGGGCGGGTTCGGGTGGCGTTGGACAGATCACAGTTCAGCGGCCTTGCAACCGTGGAGGACCCACGGTGTACTGACGAGTAACATTCCCTTCGGAGCGCGGGCCGCCCCGACCGGGATCCGCCCGACAAGGCGCCTATGCTGCCTGCACAAGGCGGTATCAGAAAAAAGACGATGCGGTAGGAGAGCCGGCGTGAGCCTGAGGATCGTTGTCTGTGTGAAGTACGTGCCCGACGCCACCGGCGACCGGCACTTCGCCGATGACCTGACGGTCGACCGCGACGACGTCGACGGTCTGCTGTCGGAGCTCGACGAGTACGCCGTCGAGCAGGCGCTGCAGATCGCCGAAGACGCCGACGACGCCGAGATCACCGTCCTGACGGTGGGCCCCGAGGACGCCAAGGACGCGCTGCGCAAGGCGCTGTCCATGGGTGCCGACAAGGCCATCCACGTCGAGGACGACGACCTGCACGGCACCGACGTCATGGGCACCTCGCTGGTGCTCGCCAAGGCGATCGAGAAGGCCGGCTACGACCTGGTCATCACCGGCATGGCCTCGACCGACGGCACCATGGGCGTGCTCCCGGCGATCCTGGCCGAGCGCCTGGGCGTCCCGCAGGTCACCCTGCTCTCCGAGGTCAAGGTCGAGGACGGCACCGTCACGGGCCGCCGCGACGGCGACTCCGCGAGCGAGCAGCTGGAGGCCTCCCTCCCGGCGCTCGTCTCCGTGACGGACCAGTCGGGCGAGGCCCGCTACCCCTCCTTCAAGGGCATCATGGCCGCCAAGAAGAAGCCGGTGGAGTCCTGGGACCTGGAGGAGCTGGAGATCGAGGCGGACGAGGTCGGCCTCGAGGGCTCCTGGACCGCGGTGGACTCCGCGGCGCAGCGCCCGGCCCGCACCGCCGGCACGATCGTCAAGGACGAGGGCGAGGGCGGCAAGCAGCTGGCCGAGTTCCTGGCCGGCCAGAAGTTCATCTAAGGACTTCGGTCACCCCTGTTAGCCCCCAGATACTTCGCAATCGCAGGAGAGCAGTCCCATGGCTGAAGTTCTCGTCTACGTCGACCACGTGGACGGCGCCGTCCGCAAGCCCACCCTCGAGCTGCTGACGCTGGCCCGCCGCGTCGGCGAGCCCGTCGCCGTCGCCCTCGGCGCCGGTGCCGAGGCCACCGCCGCCGTGCTCGCCGAGCACGGTGCCGTCAAGGTCCTCACCGCCGACGCCCCCGAGTTCGCCGAGTACCTCGTCGTACCGAAGGTGGACGCGCTCCAGGCCGCGTACGAGGCCGTTTCCCCGGCCGCCGTGCTCGTCCCGTCCTCCGCCGAGGGCAAGGAGATCGCCGCCCGCCTGGCCGTGCGCATCGGCTCCGGCATCATCACCGACGCCGTCGACCTGGAGGCGGGTGACGAGGGTCCGGTCGCGACGCAGTCCGCGTTCGCCGCGTCCTTCACCACCAAGTCCCGCGTCTCCAAGGGCACCCCGGTCATCACCGTCAAGCCGAACTCGGCTCCGGTCGAGGCCGCCCCGGCCGCCGGTGCCGTCGAGGCGCTCGCCGTCACCTTCGGCGCCCTGGCCACCGGCACCAAGGTCGTCTCCCGCACCCCGCGCGAGTCGACCGGCCGTCCCGAGCTGACCGAGGCCGCGATCGTCGTCTCCGGCGGCCGTGGCGTCAACGGTGCCGAGAACTTCGGCATCATCGAGGCCCTCGCGGACTCCCTCGGTGCGGCCGTCGGTGCCTCGCGCGCCGCCGTCGACGCCGGCTGGTACCCGCACTCCAACCAGGTCGGCCAGACCGGCAAGTCGGTCTCCCCGCAGCTGTACATCGCCTCCGGCATCTCGGGCGCGATCCAGCACCGGGCCGGCATGCAGACGTCGAAGACCATCGTGGCCATCAACAAGGACGCCGAGGCCCCGATCTTCGACCTCGTCGACTACGGCGTGGTCGGCGACCTCTTCGCGGTCGTCCCGCAGCTGACCGAGGAGATCCAGGCCCGCAAGGGCTGACCTGCGTCGATGCTGTGACTCGGGGCGGGGGGGGGGGGCTCACGGCCCGCGCCCCCCCCCGAGAGGCACCAGCACCAGCTAACAAACTAA
>NZ_JBHYVA010000275.1:0-7265 GCF_042750055.1 Streptomyces sp. NPDC059456 | reverse complement strand
CCCCAACTCCTCGGTGCCCCCCGCGCGTCTGCGGGGGCACCCCCGCCCCCCTGGGCTTACCATTGGTGGTTCCTGTGGCGGGGGGGCGGGGCCGCCCCCCCCCCCCCCCCCCCCCGAGCTGTTTCCTGCAACCATTGACTAGACAAAGACCCCTCACTAAATTCTGCTATGCGGATCTAAGCTTCCGTGAAGCGGAAAAAGAGGAGAGTGCACGATGGGTCAGCAGGAGAAGGTGGCGACGAGCCTCGCAGGCGCGGTCAGCGAGGGCATCAGCGCCTCCCTCGCGCCGGTGGACGCGGAGCTCGCGCGCCACTACCCGGGCGACCCCGGCACCCGCCAGCCCATCCACACGGTCTACGTCCCCGGCGACGTCTTCGCCGCCGGCACCATCCGCTCCTGGGGAGACCAGGCCCTCGCGGCCCTCGACGAGCACGCCCCGGACGCCGCCACCTTCGCCAAGGTCCTCGGCATCTCCGACGAACTCGCCGGGCCCGTCTTCGACCGGGTCCGGGCCAAGCTCCTGCGCGAGCCCGTCGAGGACCTGCGCGTCGACTTCGAGGACGGCTTCGGCGTCCGCTCCGACGAGGAGGAGGACCAGGCGGCCGCCCGCGCCGCCCGCCTCGTCTCGGAGGCCTTCGCCAACGGCACGAACGCCCCGTACATGGGCATCCGCATGAAGTGCATGGAGTCCAACGTCCGCGACCGCGGCATCCGCACCACCGACGTCTTCCTGTCCGGGCTGCTGGAGCACGGCGGCCTGCCCGACGGGCTGGTCCTCACCCTCCCCAAGGTCACGTACGCGGAGCAGGTCGACGCCTTCGTGAAGCTGCTGGAGGCCTTCGAGAGCACCCGCGGCCTGCGGCCGGGCCGGATCGGCTTCGAGATCCAGATCGAGACCAGCCAGTCGATCCTCGCCTCCGACGGCACCGCCACCGTCGCCCGGATGATCGAGGCCGCCAAGGGCCGCGCCACCGGCCTGCACTACGGCACCTTCGACTACAGCGCCTGCGTCGGCGTCTCCGCCGCCTACCAGTCCAGCGACCACCCGGCCGCCGATCACGCCAAGGCGATCATGCAGGTCGCGGCCGCCGGCACCGGCGTACGCGTCTCCGACGGCTCGACCAACGTCAAGCCGGTCGGCACCACCGAGCAGGTCCACGAGGCCTGGAAGCTGCACTACGGCCTCACCCGCCGGGCCCTGGCCCGCGCCTACTACCAGGGCTGGGACATGCACCCCGCCCACCTCCCGACCCGTTACGCGGCGGTGTTCACCTTCTACCGCGAGGGCCTCGAAGCCGCCGCCGCGCGGCTCAAGGCGTACGTCGCGAAGATCGAGGGCGACGTGATGGACGAGCCCGCCACGGCCAAGGCGCTGGCCGGCTACCTGGTCCGCGGCCTGGACTGCGGCGCCGTCGGCACGGACGAGGTCACCGCGCTGACCGGCCTGACCCGTGCCGAACTCGACGCCTTCGCGATCCCGCGCCGCTCGGCGACGCTGACGGCGACCGCCTGACCGCCCCACCGCACGGGAGGCCCGGCCCGGGCACACCCGGCCGGGCCTCACGGCGTCCTACAGCGGGCCGATCACCCAGCGGTTCAGGGTTCCGTCCCGGCCCGCCGAGACGAGCAGGCTCCCGTCGGGGGAGAAGGCCACGGCGTTGACACCGTCGCGGTGACCGGTGAGCGGATCGCCGACGCTCCGGCCGGTCCCGGGGTCCCACAGCCGCACCGTGCCGTCCTCGCCGGCCGAGGCCAGCAGCCGCCCGTCCGGCGCGAACGCCACGTCGTACACCGCCGAGGCATGGCCGGCCGGCGGTGTGCCTCCGACGCGCCGGTCGCCGGTCGGGGCCCACAGCCGTACGGCGCCGTCGTCGCCCGCCATGGCCAGCAGGGCCCCGTCCGGCGAGAACGCCGCCGACCACACGGCGCCCCCGTGTCCCCCGGGCACCGTGCCGAGCAGCAGCCGCGCCCCGGTGTCCCACAGCCGCACCCGGCCGTCCGCGCCGGAGCCGGCCAGGAGTTGCCCGTCCGGGGCGAACGCGAGCGCGGCGGCCTCGCCGCTGCCGGCGTGGAGGGGTTCGCCGGAACGCGTGCCGGTGACCGGGTCCCAGAGCTCCAGGGTGCCGTCCGCGCCCACCGTGGCGAGCAGCCGTCCGTCGGGGGAGAACGCGAGCCGTTGCAGCCGGGCGCGGTGCCCGGTCGGCAGCTCTCGGACGGTCGCGCCGGTCGCCGGATCGTGCAGGGACACGGTCCGGTCGGCGGCTGCCGTGGCGAGCACGCTCCCGTCGGGGGAGAACGCCAGGCACGAGGGGACGACGACGCGCCCGGCCGGCTGCGCGCCGAGGGGCCGCAGCGTGACCGGGTCCCACATCCGGACCGAGCACGCGGCGGTCGTCGCCGCGATGCGACGGCCGTCGGGGGAGAACGCCACCCGTACGAGGGCGGCCTCGGCCTGCACGGGCGGCAGCCGGACCGGCTGCCGTTCCCGCAGCGCGACGGCGACCGCCTCGGCCGCCAGCGGCGTCGGGCGGGAGGCACCGGCGGCCCGCTCGTACACCAGGACCGTCTCGTCGTAGGACGCGGTGGCCAGCAGCCGGCCGGACACCGAGAAGGCGATGTCCTCGATGCCGCCGGTGTGGTCGGTCAGCGGCGGTCCGACGGGCAGGCCGGTGGCCGTGTCCCACAGGTGTAGGGCCCAGGGGGTGCCGGTGGCGAGCAGCCTGCCGTCGGGGGAGAAGGCCAGGGCACCGACCGGCCCGGCGGGGCAGGGGAGGGCCAGCGCCTCGCGGCCGCCGGCCGCCGCGTGCACGGCCACCAGGCCGTTGCGGTAGCCGAGGGCGAGCAGCAGCCCGTCGGGGGAGAGGGCGACCGCCTCCGGAGCGCCGGCCTCGGTGGTGCGGGGCGCGCCGGCGACGCCCGCTCCGAGCAGGTCCCAGACCCGCGAGCTGCGGGCGGCCGCGAGGAGGCGTCCGTCGCGGGTGAAGGTCACCGCGTCGATGGGGTCCTCGGCGCCGCCGCGCATGACGAGGACCGGGCGGTGGCCGACGGAGAGGTCACAGAGCCGGACGGAGCCGCCGAGTTCGAGGGTGGCGGCCGTGTCGCCCGTCGGCGCGCAGGTGATGCCGGTGATCGGGGCGCCCTGGCCGAAGAGCGGCGGGCCGTCGGGGCGGCCGGTCGCGGGATCGATGCGGTGGAGCAGGGAAGGGTCCCTGGAGTCCGTCGCCAGCAGCCGGCCCTCGGGCGTGAACGCGAGGGGATGCGTCGCGGTGAAGGGCGTGATGGTGGCGAGGCCCGTCGTGGTGTCCCACAGCCGGACCGAGTCGCCGCCGGCGGAGGCCAGCAGCCGGCCGTCGGGCGAGAACCGCACTTCCCGGACCGGGGCCAGGTGCCCGGCGAGGCGGTGCCGCAGGGCGTACGGGGCGGGCCCGGCGGCCGGTGCGGACGCCGGGCCGCGGCCCGCTCCGGGAGCCGGGCCGTACCCGGTTCCGGAGGCCGGCCCGGGAGCCGCGTCAGGGGCCGGTCCGGCAGGCGATCCGGGAACGGGCCCGGGATGCCGTTCCGGGGCCGCCGGCTGCGCCGTGGGCCGGGATGCGGGTTCGGGATGCCAGGGTGTTCGGGCCTGTTCGGCGGAACCGGCGGAACCCGCGGGGGCGTGCGTACCGACGGGGTCGTCCCACCAGATGGCGGCGCGAGGACCGGTGGCCTCGCCGGCTCCGGCTCCGGCTCCGGCTCCGGCTCCGGTTCCGGCCCCGGCAGGGGTGCGGGGCCCGGCGGCCCGTTCCCCCGGCGCCTCCCGGACCGCGTCCGCGTCCACGGGAGCGGCCTGCGCGGGGCCGGCTGCGCGGGCCGCTCGGGCACGCGCGTACACGGGAGGCCGGAGCGCGGCCAGTTCCTGCCAGCGCCGCCGCCAGACGGCGAGTTCGGGGGCGGTGTGCGAGGGCACGGCGGCCGGGTGGCCGTACTCGTCGTACGACAGCAGGATCCGGACCAGGGCCATGAACGTGTCCGCGCGGACGAGCCGTTTGCCGTTGAAGACGTCGCTCTGGGTGGCCACCGGCAGCCGGATCCCGCTGATCGAACCGGCCGCGCGGGCTTCCAGTTCGCGGTACGAAGGCCGGCCGCGCTCGATCCGCAACCGCGTCAGATCGCCTGCGAGCGCGGCGAGTCCCTCCTCGAACGTGCCGCCCGGTCGCGGCTCACTGTCCCCCATGTCCCCCCTCGGCCATGCGTGGCCGCCCAGGTTAGGGCGTCGGGGGCGGAACGGTCCCGAACTTTCCCGAACGACCGGGAACAGGCACCGCGTTCCGCCGAACAACCGTGTCGTTCACGGGATTTCCGGGGCGATCGGCCCGGACCGGATCCGTTCCGTCCATGCCTGCCGGGCGCCCCGGCAGGGGTCTCATCGAACCATGACCACACCACCTGAGGCGCAGCAGCCGTTCCTGTCCCTGCACACCGCCGTCGTGCTCGTCATCGCCCTGCTCATCGGAGGCGTCGTCGGCGGGCTGAGCTTCATGGGCGGCGTCCCCGTCGCCCTGTCCGTCCTCGCCGGGCTCACCGCCGCCGGCGGGGCCGTGCCCGTACTGCGGGGGCTGATCCGCTGACCGCCCGGGCGGGGACGGCGGGCTCCGCTCCGGCGGGTCTCAGCCCGCCGGGGGGAGTTCGCCCGAGCCGCGGGGGATCAGGCGGGTCGGGAGTTCGAGCCGGGCCGGGGCGAGGGAGGCGCCCGCGAGCCGTTGGAAGAGGCGGTCCGTGGCCACCCGGCCCAGGGCCGCCGCGTCCTGGGCGACCACCGTCACCCCGGGCCGCAGCAGGTCGGCCAGTTCGAAGTCGTCGAAGCCCACCAGGGCCACCGGCAGCGGGTGCTCGGCCAGGACCCGCACCACCGTCACCGTCACCCGGTTGTTCCCCGCGAAGACCGCCGTGACGGGGTCGGGGCCCGTCAGCATGGCCCGGGCCGCCTCCGCGACGCGCTCCGGGGACGTCGAGCCGAGGGAGAGCCACGGCTGCGCCACCGGCAGTCCGGCGTCCGCCATCGCCGCGCGGTAGCCCCGCAGCCGCTCGGTCGCCGTGTGGATGCGCGGGTGGTCCCCGATGAACCCGATCCGGCGGTGGCCTCCCGCGATCAGGTGCGCCACCCCCGCGCGGGCCCCGCCGAAGCTGTCCGACAGCACCACGTCCGCGTCGATCCGGCCCGCCGGGCGGTCCACGAACACCGTCGCCACACCCGCCCGGATCTCCGGCTCCAGGTAGCGGTGGTCGTCCCCGGCCGGGATCACGATGAGCCCGTCCACGCGGCGCGCGCACAGCGCCAGCGCCAACTCCCGCTCCCGGTCCGGGTCCTCGGCGCTGGACCCGTTGATGAGCAGCGCCCCGTGGGCCCGGGCCACTTCCTCCACCGCCCGGTTCAGCGGCCCGTAGAAGGGGTCCGCGAGGTCTTCCAGGACCAGTCCCACGGTGGCCGTACGGCCCTTGCGCAGCACGCGCGCACTGTCGTTGCGGCGGAAGCCGAGCGCCTCGATGGCCTCCTGGACCCGCCGTACGGTGTCCGGGGTGACGCCCGTTTCGCCGTTCACCACCCGTGACACCGTCTTCAGGCCCACGCCCGCACGGGCCGCCACGTCCTTCATGGTCGGCCGGTTGCCGTAGCGGAGGTCGGACGGGCGGCGGGTCTGTGGCACGGGACGGAAACCTCCGGAGATGGCGGGACACAGGCGGGTACGGCTCTGACCTTGAGGATAAGCACTGGGCCGATGAGCGGGTTTCCGTGGCAGGGTGATGCGGGCAAGCCACTGGGGGCTCCGGACGAGCCATGGGGAGAGGGGTAGACGTGATTGTCTGGATCAACGGCACATTCGGTGCCGGGAAGACCAGCACGGCCCGCGAACTGACCGGGATCCTGCCGGACAGCACCCTGTACGACCCGGAGCTCGTGGGCGACTCGCTACGCCAACTGCTGCCGCGCAAACGCCTCGCGGAGGTCTCCGACTACCAGGACCTGCCGAGCTGGCGGCGCCTGGTGGTGGACACGGCCGCAGCGATGCTCGCGGAGCTGGGCGGGGTGCTGGTGGTGCCGATGACACTGCTGCGGCAGGAGTACCGGGACGAGATCTTCGGCGGGCTGGCAGCGCGCCGGATCCCGGTGCGGCACGTGCTGCTCGCCCCGGAAGAAACGATCCTGCGCGAGCGGATCGCGACGCGGGAGGAACCGGGGGACCCGGCGAACGTGGACGTGCGGGTGCGGCAGTGGGCGTACGACCACATCCCCGCGTACCGGCAGGCGCTGGCCGGCTGGCTCGGCGCGGACGCACACGTCATCGACAACGGGACCCTGAGCGTACGGGAGACGGCGCAGCGGATCGCCGAAGCCGTACGCACCGACGCGGCCCGTGTCTGCGACATCGTGCAGACACCGGAGCCGACGCGCGAGACCGTCGCGGCGGGGGTGCTGCTCTTCGACGACGAGGGCCGGGTGCTGCTGGTCGATCCGACGTACAAACCGGGCTGGGAGTTCCCCGGCGGGGTCGTCGAAGCGGGCGAGGCACCCGGGTCCGCGGGCGTCCGGGAGGTCGCGGAGGAACTGGGCCTGACCCTGGACGCCGTACCGGGGCTGCTGGTCGTCGACTGGGAGCCGCCGGTGCCGCCCGCGTACGGGGGGCTGCGGCTGCTGTTCGACGGGGGCCGCCTCCCGGCCACCGCAGCGGCCCGGCTCCGGCTGCCGGGGCCGGAGTTGCGGGCCTGGCGGTTCGTGACGGAGGAGGAGGCGGCGGGACTGCTGCCCGCGGTGCGGTACGAGCGGCTGCGCTGGGCGCTGCGGGCCCGCGAGCGCGGCCGCCCGCTGTACCTGGAGGCGGGCCGCCCCACGCCGTGACCCGGCGGGGCGGCGCCCCGTGCGGTGAGCCGGCGCCCGATGCCGTGGTCCGGCGTGCCGTGTTCCCGTGCCGTGATCCGGTGTTCCCGTGCCGTGCCGTGCCGTGCCGTGCGCCCCGTGCTGCGCCCCGTGCCGTGATCCGGTGTTCCCGTGCCGTGCGTCCCGTGACCGTGTTCCGGCGGCTCGTGTCGTGATCCGGCGCGGCGGCGTCTCCTGCCGTGCGGCTGCGGGGCCCGCGCCGCCGCCGTGGCCCCGGTCCGGCGCCCCCGGAGCTTGCCGTCCCGGCCGCCCCCCCCGCGGGGCGTCGCTGCGCGGCGGGGGGGCGGGGCGGGGGGGGGGGGGGCCGGGGGGGGGCGGCGCCCGCCCGGCGGCGCGGGGCCGGGGGCGCGGGCCG
>NZ_JBHYVA010000274.1:0-10191 GCF_042750055.1 Streptomyces sp. NPDC059456 | reverse complement strand
GAGCCGGCACCCGCGCCGGCCCAGCCGCAGTCACTGCACAAGACCCCGGCCCCCGAACCGGAAGCCGAAGCCCGCCCCGAGCCCACTCCCGGGCCCGCCGCGGCCCCCGAGCCCGTCGCGACCCCGGCGCCCGTCCCCGCGCCCGAACCGGAAGCCGAAGCCCGGCCCGAGCCCACCCCCGGGCCGACGCCCACGCCCACGCCCACGCCGGCGCCCGCCCCCGGGCCCGCCGCGGGCGCCGAGCCCGGCCCGGCTCCTGCCGCCCCGCCGCAGCCCGTTCCGGCTCAGGCGCCCGTCGACGCCTTCGCGCCGCCCGCGCCCGGGTCGGTTCCCGCCGGGTCCTTCGCGCCGCCGACCGCGCCCATGCCCGCGGCGCCCTCCTTCGGCGCGCCCGTGCCGCCGCCCAACCCCTGGGGCGCCCACGCCGCTCCCGGTCACCCCTGGGGCGTCCCGCCCGCCCGGCCCGGCAACGGCCTGGCCGTCGCCGCCCTGGTCCTCGGCATCGCCGGCATCGTCATCGGCATCCTCCCGATCCTCTTCTGGGCCGGCGGCCTCATGGCGCTCGTCGCCATCGGCCTGGGCATCGGCGGCATCGTCCGCGCCGGTGACGGAGCCCCGCGCAAGACGATGGCGATCGTCGGCGCGGTCCTCGGCCTCCTCGGCCTCGGCGCGTCCGCCGGCGGCCTCGCCCTGACCGCCACCATCATGGACAGGGCGGCCGACCACCGCCGCGCCGAGGACCGGTTCCCCCCGGCCGACCTCGACCCGAGCGCGCCGCCGTTCGCGAGGCCCTCGCCCACGCCCTCGCCCTCGCAGGTCCCCGGCATGACGACGCCGTTGCCGTTCGGCGAGACCTTCACGTACCCGAACGGCATCAAGGTGACCCTCTCGACGCCGAAGAAGTACGTCACGAAGAACAAGTACTCCGACGTGGGCAACGCCGTGCAGATGACGCTCACCATCACCAACGGCTCGTCCGCCGCGCACAACGTCATCTACGCGATGCCCAACGTCCGCGACGAGAAGGGCATGACGGCCAAGCTCGTCTTCGACGGCGAGGTCCCGAAGATGATCAGGGGTGACATCCTGCCGGGCGAGTCCGCGAGCGGGGTCGTGGCCTTCGAGGTGCCCGAGGGCACCGTGCACATCAGCGCCGACATCTCGCCCGGAGTCCTGATGCCCAACGCGAAGTTCAGCGGCTCCATCGGCTGATCCGGACCACGACCGGACCGCGACCGGAGCACGACCGGAGCACGGCAGAGGCACGGGACCCAGGACATCGCGTCAGAAAGACGATTAGACTGGTCCCGTGCCTCAACTTCGCCTCGCTCTGAATCAGATCGACTCGCAGGTCGGCAACATCGCCGCCAACGCCGACTCGGTCGTCCACTGGACCCGGCACTCCGCCGAGCAGGGCGCCCACCTGGTGGCGTTCCCGGAGATGGTGCTGACCGGGTACCCCGTCGAAGACCTCGCCCTGCGCGGCTCGTTCGTCGAGGCCTCCCGCACCGCGCTGCGCGAGCTCGCGCAGCGGCTGGCCGCCGAGGGCTTCGGTGAACTGCCGGTCGTCGTCGGCTACCTCGACCGTACGGAGAAGGCCGCCCCGCGGCTCGGCCGCCCGGCCGGCTCCCCGGAGAACGCGGCCGCCGTGCTGTACGGCGGGGAGGTCGTCCTGCGGTTCGCCAAGCACCACCTCCCCAACTACGGCGTGTTCGACGAGTTCCGGTACTTCGTGCCGGGCGACACCCAGCCGGTGATCCGGGTGCACGGCGTCGACGTGGCGCTGGCGATCTGCGAGGACCTCTGGCAGGAGGGCGGCCGCGTCCCGGCCACCCGTTCGGCCGGGGCCGGCCTGCTGATCTCCGTCAACGCCTCCCCGTACGAGCGCAACAAGGACGACCTGCGCCTCGAACTGGTCCGCAAGCGCGCCCAGGAGGCCGGCTGCACCCTCGCCTACCTGGCGATGATCGGCGGCCAGGACGAGCTGGTCTTCGACGGGGACTCCATCGTCGTGGACGCCTCCGGCGAGGTCGTCGTGCGCGCCCCGCAGTTCTCCGAGGGCTGCGTCCTGGTGGACCTCGACCTGCCGGCGGCGCGCCCCGACGCCCCGGAGGGCATCGTCGACGACGGGCTGCGGATCGACCGCGTGATCCTCTCCGAGGAGCCGGTGCAGCCGTACGAGCCGGTCGTCACCGGCGGGTACGCCGACCGCCTGGACGACGACGAGGAGGTCTACGACGCGCTGGTCGTGGGCCTGCGCGCCTACGTCAGGAAGAACGGTTTCCGCTCCGTCCTGATCGGGCTGTCCGGCGGCATCGACTCGGCGCTCGTCGCCGCGATCGCCTGCGACGCGATCGGCGCGCAGAACGTGTACGGCATCTCCATGCCCTCGAAGTACTCCTCGGACCACTCGAAGGGCGATGCGGCCGACCTGGCCGAGCGGACCGGCCTGAACTTCCGGACCGTGCCGATCGAGCCGATGTTCGACGCGTACATGGGCTCCCTCGGCCTGACCGGCCTGGCGGAGGAGAACCTCCAGTCCCGGCTGCGCGGCACGATGCTGATGGCGGTGTCCAACCAGGAGGGCCACATCGTGCTGGCCCCGGGCAACAAGTCGGAGCTGGCCGTCGGCTACTCCACCCTGTACGGCGACTCGGTGGGCGCGTACGGCCCGATCAAGGACGTCTACAAGACGGACGTGTTCCGGCTCGCGCAGTACCGCAACCGGGCCGCGGCCGAGCGCGGCGAGACCCCGCCCATCCCGGAGAACTCCATCGTCAAGCCGCCGAGCGCCGAGCTGCGCCCGGACCAGGTGGACACGGACTCGCTGCCGGACTATCCGGTGCTCGACGCGATCCTGGAGCTGTACGTGGACCGCGACCAGGGCCTGGACGCGATCGTCGCGGCCGGTTTCGACGCGGAGCTCGTCGCGAAGACCCTGCGGATGGTCGACACGGCGGAGTACAAGCGCCGCCAGTACCCGCCGGGCACGAAGATCTCCGCGAAGGGCTTCGGCAAGGACCGCCGCCTGCCCATCACGAACGGCTGGCGCGAACAGGTCTAGGGCCGCCGCGCCCGGCAGGGACGGGGAAGGGCCGCGCCGCCGGAGCGGTACGGCCCTTCCCCGTCCGGTTCCCGGCGGGGCCTACGTGCGTACGGTCAGGCGGGCCGCGACCGGGAGGTGGTCGCTGCCGGTGCGCGGGAGGGTCCAGGAGGCCTCCGGCGTGATCCCGCGGACCATGATCTGGTCGATCCGGGCCATCGGGAACTGGGCCGGCCAGCTGAATCCGAAGCCGTCGCCCGCCGCGCCCTGCGTGGAGCGCATCTGCGAGGTGACCTCTGACAGCGAGCGGTCGTTCATGGTGCCGTTGAGGTCGCCGAGCAGGATGACCTTCTTCAGCGGTTCGGCGGCGAGCGCGGCGCCCAGGGCCCCGGCGCTGTTGTCGCGCTGGTTGGCGGTGAAGCCCGCGTTGAGCTTGACCCGTACGGAGGGCAGGTGGGCGGCGAAGACGGCGATCGGGCCGTGCGGGCTGTCCACGGTGGTGCGCATGGCGCGGGTCCAGCCCATCTTGATGTCGACGGGCGTGCTGGAGCTCAGCGGGTACTTGCTCCACACGCCGACCGTGCCCTCGACGGCGTGGTACTTGTACGTGCCCGACAGGGCCTGCTCGTAGACGGGGACGACGCCGCCCTTGAGCTCGGTCAGGGCCAGGACGTCGGCCCCGGACTTCGCGACCCGGGCTGCGGTGCCGCGCGGGTCGGGGTTGTCCGCGTCGACGTTGTGGGTGGCGACCATCAGGTTGCCGCCGGAGCCGGACTTGTCGAGGACGAGGCCGCCGAACAGGTTCACCCAGACGACGGCCGTCAGCAGTATCGCGATCAGCGCGGTGGCCGATTTGCGGAGGACGGCGGCGGCGAGCAGGAGCGGCACGGCCAGGCCCAGCCAGGGCAGGAAGGTCTCGGTGAGGCTGCCGAGGTTGCCGACGTCGTTCGGCAGCTCGGCGTGGAAGATCATGATCAGTGAGACCAGGGCGGCCAGGGCCGCCGTCACGATCCCGCGCCGCCAGATGCCCGGGTCGTGGCTCAGCCCGGCCAGTCGGCGCCGGAGGCGGGATCCGGAGGACTCGGGCTCCGAGCCGCCGTTCCCCGTCTCCGTCATGTACGCCTGTGCCATGCCACTGCCCTCGCTGCCGTGCTTGCGCTCCGTCCCCGCACCTTGACCCTAGGCGATCGACGAAGCCTTCCGTGCCGTGTTCCGGCCGTACGTCCGCAAGGACGAACGGCCGTGTGGCCGAGGTTCCGCTTGTCACGAAACGCGCACATTGGCTCCCGCGCGCGCCGAACGCCCCGGGAAGGGACCATGAGGGGGCCATGAGGGAGCCATGAGGGGGCCTCGCGCGGGCCGGGAGTGTGACGCACCGGTCCCCGCACCACTTTCGCCGCGGCCCGGGCAGGTGCCACCATGGTGGGTGAGTCCGGGGACGCCGTGAGGGCGCCTCGAGATGACACAAGGAGCAGTTGCAATGACGCATGCCGTTTCGCCTGCCCGCGAAGCCGCCTCCCCCACCCTGTACGGAGGCTCGGGCACCCGGCGGATCACCGTCCGCGACCTCACCCTCGCCAAGGAGCGCGGCGAGAAGTGGCCCATGCTCACCGCCTACGACGCGATGACCGCGTCCGTCTTCGACGAGGCCGGCATCCCGGTCATCCTCGTCGGTGACTCCATGGGCAACTGTCACCTCGGCTACGAGACCACCGTCCCCGTGACGATGGAGGAGATGACGCTGCTGTCGGCGGCCGTCGTACGGGGCACCGGCCGGGCCCTGGTCGTCGGCGACCTGCCGTTCGGCTCGTACCAGGAGGGCGCCGTGCAGGCGCTGCGCAGCGCCACCCGCCTCGTGAAGGAGGCCGGCGTCGGGGCCGTGAAGCTGGAGGGCGGCGAGCGCTCGCTGCACCAGACCGAGCTGATCGTGCAGTCCGGCATCCCCGTCATGTCCCACCTGGGCCTGACCCCGCAGTCCGTGAACGCCATGGGCTACCGGGTCCAGGGCCGCGGCGACGAGGCCGCGCACCAGCTGCTGCGCGACGCCAAGGCGGCGCAGGACGCGGGCGCCTTCGCGGTGGTGCTGGAGCTGGTCCCGGCCGAGCTGGCCGCCGAGGTCACCCGGTCCCTGCACATCCCGACGGTCGGCATCGGCGCCGGCGCGGAGTGCGACGCGCAGGTGCTGGTGTGGACCGACATGATGGGTCTGACCGGCGGGAAGATGCCGAAGTTCGTGAAGCAGTACGCGAACCTCCGCGCCACCATGACCGATGCGGCGAAGGCCTTCGCCGAGGACGTCGTCGGCGGGGCGTTCCCGCAGGCCGAGCACAGCTTCCACTGACCGGGATTGCCCCCGGTCCGACAGCCCCCCGACGGGGCGTCGGCGGGCTGTCGGCTGCCTGTCGGTCGCCTGTCGGTGCGTTGTCGGTGGCGGATGGTCCCATGGTGGACATGACGCGAAACGACAAGAATCCCCTGAGCGGCTCGCACGCCGTCGAGGTGCGGGGACTGGTCAAGCACTACGGCGAGACCAAAGCCCTGGACGGTGTCGACCTGGACGTGCGCGAGGGCACGGTCCTCGGGGTCCTCGGTCCCAACGGCGCCGGCAAGACGACCCTCGTACGCTGCCTGTCCACCCTGATCGTCCCGGACTCCGGGACCGCGACCGTCGCCGGCTACGACGTGGTCCGCCAGCCGCGGCAGCTGCGCCGCACCATAGGCCTGACCGGCCAGTACGCCTCGGTCGACGAGAAGCTCTCCGGCTGGGAGAACCTCTACATGATCGGCCGGCTGCTGGACCTGCCCCGCAAGGAGGCCCGCTCCCGCGCCGACGAGCTGCTGGAGCGGTTCTCGCTCACCGAGGCCGCCAAGAAGGCCGCGATGAACTACTCCGGCGGCATGCGCCGCCGGCTCGACCTGGCCGCCTCGATGATCGGCCGGCCGGCCGTGCTGTACCTGGACGAGCCGACCACCGGCCTCGACCCCCGCACCCGCAACGAGGTGTGGGACGAGGTGCAGCGGATGGTCGCCGAGGGGGCCACCGTCCTGCTCACCACCCAGTACATGGAGGAGGCCGAGCAGCTCGCGAGCGAGCTGACGGTCATCGACCGGGGCAAGGTCATCGCCAACGGCAAGGTCGACGAGCTGAAGGCCCGCGTCGGCGGCCGGACCCTGAAGATCCGCCCCGCCGCCGCGTCCGACCTGCCGGGCATGGCCCGTGCGCTGGCGGAGGCCGGTCTCGACGGCGTCGCCGGTTCGCAGGCCGTCCCGGACGAGGGCGTGCTGCTGGTCCCGATCCTGAGCGACGAGCAGCTGACCGCCGTGGTCGGCCTGCTGGCCGCCCGCGGGTACGGGATCGCCGATCTCGGCACGTACCTGCCCAGCCTGGACGAGGTGTTCCTGGCCATCACCGGCCAGCGGCCCACCTCCGTCGAGGACTCCGTTCCCACCGAGCAGACCGAGGAGGTCGCGGCATGAGCACCGTCACCACCACCAAGCCCGCGACCGCCGCTGCGGCCGCGGCGTCCGCCCCGGCCGAGGACGGCCGGATCGGGCTGCGCGCCAACCTGCGCCACATCGGCGCCCTGGTACGGCGCAACGCGCTCCAGATCAAGCAGGACCCGGAGTCGATGTTCGACGTCCTGTTCATGCCGATCATCTTCACGCTGCTGTTCGTGTTCGTCTTCGGCGGTGCGATCTCCGGCAAGGGCCAGCAGGAGGCGTACGTCAACTACGTCGTCCCGGGCCTGATGGCCATGATGGGCATGAACATCGCCATGGGCGTCGGCACCGGCGTCAACGACGACTTCAAGAAGGGCGTGATGGACCGCTTCCGGTCCATGCCGATCGCCCGCTCGTCCGTCCTGATCGCCAAGATCGTCGTCGAACTCGGCCGCATGATGGTGGCCATCGCGATCCTGCTCACCGTGGGCTTCATGCTCGGCCTGTCGATCAAGACCTCGGTGTTCGACCTGTTCCTGTCCATCGGCCTGTCGGCGGTCTTCGGCGCCTCGCTGATGTGGATCTTCATCCTGCTCGGTCTCACCATGAAGACCGCGCAGGCCGTCCAGGGCATGGCGATGCTCGTCCTGATGCCGCTGCAGTTCGGCAGCTCGATCTTCGCCCCGCCGTCGACGATGCCCGGCTGGCTGCAGGCCTTCACGGACTACAACCCGCTGTCCAACCTGGCCGACGCGGCCCGTGGCCTGATCAACGGCGGCGCGGTCGCCCACCCGGTGACGGTGACCCTGATCTGGTCGGTGGCCATCACGGCGGTCACCATGCCGCTGGCGGTCCGCAAGTTCCGCCAGAAGACCTGATCCGGGACGGCCGGTCCGTTCCGGATCGCGTCCCGGGCGGGCCCCGCACGGGGGCCGGTTCAGATGAGGGCGGTGGCCTCCTCCAGGGTGAGGCCGCCGCCTTCGGCGTACGCCGCCTCGTACGAAGCGTCGCCGAGCGCGGCGCGCGCCAGCTCCTCGGCGCGCGCCGCGTCCTCGCGTTCCGTCCTGACCGGGAAGTGCTGGGCCGGCAGGAGGGCCCGGTACGCGCCGAGCAGCCGCGCGGCGTCGTACATGCGCCGCTCGCCGCCGAGGCAGGCGTGCGCGCGGGCCGCCGTCAGCAGGTACACGGCGGACATCTGCGGGGCGACCATGACGGCGAGGAGGTCCTGGGCGGTCCCGGCGGCCTTCCGGAGGTGCGCGAGGGCGTCGGCGTACGCGCCCTCCTGGTTGTCCAGCCAGGCCATCATGCCGAGCAGGAACCCGTCGAAGACGGCGAAGGCGCCGAACGCGAACTCCTCGCGCAACGTCCGCAGCTGCAGGCGTGCCTCGGGGATGCGCCCGGTGCGGCCGTAGATGCTCGCGAGGAACATCCGGGCGGCCGGCAGCGCTTCGTTGCCGTACGTGAGGGGGGTGCCCAGGATCCCGGTGAGGATCTCCTGCGCCTCGGCGATCGCACCCTCCTCGACGAGGGTCCCGGCCATCCGCACGCGCAGGACCGTGACCTGGGACAAGGCGCCGAGCCGCTCGGCGTGTTCGATCGCGGCCCGGAAGTCCTCGGCGGCCGCCGCGTACTCGCCCCGCTTCTCGCGGGATTCGGCGCGGGCGGACAGGGCCTCGGCGCAGCCCCAGTCGTCGCCCAGCGACTCGAAGAGGGCGTGGCTCTCGTCCGCGTCGCGGGCCGCGTCCCCGGACCAGGCGGCGCGGTTGGCCAGCCAGTTGGCCCGCACCTGGAGGGCGGCGGCCAGTTCCCAGCGGTAGTCCAGTTCCCGGGCGGTGTCCACGGAGGCGTTGAGGACCTGCTGGAGCAGCTCCGACTCCCCGGCGATGATCACCGCGTAGACCCACAGGCCCGTGGGGTTGCGGCAGGTCTGCGGCAGGCCCGGCCGGTAGGCGGCGACGATCCCCTCGATCTGTTCCCGGACCTGCGGATCGGCCCAGTTCGCGTTGGTCTGGTCGCGGGAGGCGAGCTGGATCAGATGGATACCGCGCCAGGCCTCGGCGAGCAGTTCCCCGCCGTACGGCGGGGGCGTGTCCACGATCTGTGCGTACACCGGCTCGGCGGGGACGACGGGTGCGCGGAACGGGTCGGGGCCGAGGGCCGCCGCGGCGGTGGACCAGTGCCGTGACTCGGTGCGCAGGTCGTGCATCGTCCAGTACCAGGCGAGCGAGTGGACGAGGCAGAGCACCTCGTCGGTGTCGCGGGCGGCGATGGCGCGGCGCAGCGCGGTACGGAGGTTCTCGTACTCGGCGGCGAACCGCCGCGTGGCCTCCCGCTGGCTCCGGCCGCGCAGCAGCGGCTCGGTGGTGCGGGCGAGCTCGCGGTAGTACGTGAGGTGGCGGCGCTCGGCGGCCGCGCGGTCCCCGTCGGCCTCGGCGAGGCGCTCGGCGGCGTACTCGGCGACGGTCTCCAGGAGCCGGTAGCGCATGCCGGTGCCTTCGGGGCCGGGGGCCGCGACGACGACGAGGGACTTGTCGACGAGGGAGCCGAGGACGTCCAGGGTGTCGGGGTCGTCGCACACGGCTTCGGCGGCGGGGAGGTCGCAGCCGCCGGCGAAGACGGACAGGCGGCGCAGCACGGCCCGTTCGGGTGCGTCGAGCAGGTCCCAGGACCAGTCGACGACGGCGCGCAGGGTCTGCTGGCGGGGCAGTACGGTACGGGCGCCGCCGGTCAGGAGCCGGAAGCGGTCGTCGAGCCGGTCGGCGATCTGGCGCGGGGTGAGCAGTCGCAGCCGGGCCGCGGCCAGCTCGATGGCGAGCGGCAGCCCGTCGAGGCGGCGGCAGATCTCGGCGGCGGCCCCGGGGTCGTCGTCGGTGCGGAATCCGGGCCGGGCGGCGGCCCCCCGCTCACCGAGCAGCCGCAGCGCGACGGGGTCGGGCAGCGGCTCCACCGGGCGCAGGAACTCGCCCGGTACGCCGAGGGGTTCGCGGCTGGTGGCCAGGATCCGGACACCGGGGCAGCGGGCGAGCAGTTCCTCGGCGAGCTCGGCGGAGGCGCCGATGACGTGCTCGCAGTTGTCCAGGATCAGCAGCATCCGGCGGCGGGCGCAGTGTTCCGCGAGCCGTTCCAGGGGCTGGTCCCCGGTCCGCTCGGTCAGGGCCCGCAGCTCCTCGGCGGCGCCGCCGCGCAGTTTGGTCTCGCGGGCGCCGAGGGCGGTGAGGGCGGCTTCGGCGACGTCCTCGGGGTCGTCCACCGGGGCCAGTTCCACGAACCACACGCCGTCGGGCCAGGCCTGGGCGGCGTGCTCGGCGGCTTCCTGGGACAGCCGGGTCTTCCCGGCCCCGCCGGGCCCGAGCAGGGTGACGAGCCGGGCCCGCCCGAGGTCCTCGCCGATGACCCGGATGTCGTCCTCGCGCCCGACGAAGCTGGTCAGCCGCACCCGCAGGTTCCCCGGCCCGGAAAACGCGCTCCGCCCGCCCGGACCGGAGGCCGGAACGACCTGCGGGCCCGAATCCGGACCGCCGGCCGGAACGAAGTGCGAGCCCAGAGCCGGACCGGAATGCGATCCGGCGTCCGGGCCGGGGTACGGACCCGCGTCCGGACCGGGGTACGGACCCGCGGCCGGACCGGGGTACGGACCCGCGGCCGGGCCGGAGGCCGGGGCGGAAGCGGGGGCCGCATCCGGGCCCGCGGCCGGACCGGGGTACGGA
>NZ_JBHYVA010000273.1:0-10202 GCF_042750055.1 Streptomyces sp. NPDC059456 | reverse complement strand
CTGCCCCCCGGTGTGGCCCCCCCAAACCCGTGGCCTACGTTTTTCACTTTATTTTCCGCCCCCCGGCCGCCCGGCGCCCCTCGCGCCGGTCCGGCCACGGGCGGGCGGCCTGTTCCCCACAAGCCACCGCACCCGCTCACACCTCAACTGCCTTGCTCCGGTTGGATTGCAGCGTCGCCGAAGCACGCCGAATCCGGTCGGCTGCGTTCAATCTAGACCACCGGGCCTACCCCCGGGGAGAGTTGGAGGAAACGGTCGGCGCGGCTGTTCGAGCATGCATACTTCCCGGGTGACCAGCATCGTGATCCCGGCGCACAACGAGGGCCGGGTCATCGGCCGACTCCTCGACGCACTCCTCGCCGGCGCCCCGGATTCCGGGCCCGACATCGTCGTGGTGTGCAACGGCTGTACGGACGACACCGCCGCGGTGGCGGGCGCGCGGGGCCCCCGCGTCCGGGTGGTGGAGATACCGACTCCCTCCAAACACACGGCGCTGCGGGTCGGGGACGAGCACGCGCGGGGCTTCCCCCGGCTGTACGTGGACGCCGACGTCGTGTTCGGGGCGACGGACGTACGGGAGCTGACCGGGGCCCTCGTCTCCGGTCCGGGCCTCCTCGCCGCCGCGCCCGGGCGGGACATCCCCCTGGCCGGGTGCGCCTGGCCGGTCCGCGCGTACTACCGGGTCTGGCAGCGGCTCCCGGCCGTCCGCGAGGGGCTGTTCGGGCGGGGGGTCATCGCGGTGACCGAGCCGGGGCACGCGCGCATCGCCGCCCTGCCCCCGCTGATGGCCGACGACCTGGCGGCGTCCCTCGCGTTCGCCCCGCAGGAGCGGCGCGTGGTCGAGGCGGCCCGGGTCGTGGTGCATCCGCCGCGCACCTGGGCGGACCTGATCAGGCGTCGGGTCAGGGCGGCGACCTCGTCCGCCGAACTGGAGCGCTTCCAGGCCTCCGGCGCGACGGGCGGGGCAGGGGCCGGAGGGGACGGGGCGGGCGAGACGCGCAGGACGGCTGCGACGGGCGCGCCGGACGGGAAGGGCGGGACGCCGGCCGGTGCGGGCGGGGTGGGCACGCCGGCACCGCGCGCTCCCGGCGCCCCCTCCACCCCCTCCGCGCGCACCGGGACGGGCGACCTGCGCGCCCTGCTGCTGGCCCAGCCGAGCCTGCTGCCCGGAGTCGTGGTGTTCGTTGTCGCCGCCCTCGCCGCCCGCCGGGGCGCCCGCAAGGCCATCCGCAGCGGGGACTTCTCCACGTGGCTCCGCGACGAGAGCAGCCGGCAGGGCTGAGCAGGGCCCGACCGAGGCGGGCCGTGCCGTGCCGTGCCGGGCCGCCGCATTCCGCCGAATCGGGCCGTACGCAGCCCAGTTGGCCCGTACAACCACTAGGGTTCCACCCGTACGTTCGACTGACTCAGACCGCCGGCACCGGGAGCTCGGAAGCATGTACCTCGCGGACCGCTCCGCGCCCGCGGGCGCGAAGACCGCACCGGACGGCGGGCCCGGCCGGGCCCCCGCGGTCGCCCCGACCGTCCTCGCACTCGGCGCGGTCAGCCTGATCACCGACGTCTCCTCCGAGATGGTCACCGCCGTGCTGCCGCTGTACCTGGTCGCCGGGCTGGGGCTGAGCCCGCTCGGCTTCGGCGCGCTCGACGGCGTCTACAACGGGGTGAGCGCCCTGGTGCAGCTGACCGGCGGGCACCTCGCCGACCGGGTCCGCAACCACAAGCTGATCGCCGGGCTCGGCTACGGTCTGTCCGCCCTGTGCAAACCGCTGCTGCTGCTCGCGCACAGTCTCGGCCCGGTGGGTGTGGTCCTCGCCCTGGAGCGCACCGGCAAGGGCCTGCGCACCGCACCGCGCGACGCCCTCATCTCCCTTTCCACGCCTGCCGGGTTACAGGGCCGAGCGTTCGGCGTGCACCGCGCCATGGACACGACCGGGGCCCTGCTCGGCCCACTCGCCGCCTTCTTCATCCTGAACGCGGCGATGGGCGGATACGACGCGGTCTTCGGGGTCAGCGCGTGCGTCGCCGTCCTCGGTGTCGTGGTGCTCATGCTGTTCGTCCCCTCGGGCGCGACCCCGGGCCAGCCCGCCGCGACACAGCCCGCCGCGGCGAAGCCCGACCCGGCACAGCCCGGCGCGGTGAAGCCCGACCCGGCGAAGCGCGCCGCGGTGAGGCCCGGCGCCGTGAAACCCGGCGCCGTGAAGCCCGACCCGGCGCAGCCCGACCCGGCAGAGCCCGCCGCGGTGAGGCCCGGCGCGGTGAAGCCCGGCGCGGTGAAGCCCGGCGCCGTGAACGTGCGCGAGGCGATGGCCCTGCTGCGGCTGCCCCGGTTGCGCGCCCTGGCGGTCTGCGCCGCCCTGCTGGGCCTGACCACCGTCAGCGACGCCTTCCTCTACCTGCTGCTCCAGGACCGCAGCGGCATCCGCGAACAGTGGTTCCCGCTGCTCCCCCTCGGCACCGCCGCCGTGTTCCTGCTGCTGGCCGTGCCGGCCGGCGCCCTGGCCGACCGGATCGGCCGCCGGACCGTGTTCCTCACCGGGCACGCCCTCCTGCTGGCCGGGTACGGACTGCTGCTCTGGGCCCCGCACTGGCCCGCCCTGCCGTGGCTGGTCCTCGTCCTGCACGGCCTGTTCTACGCCGCCACCGACGGGGTGCTGCCCGCCGCCGTCGGGGCGACCGTGCCCGCGAGACTGCGGGCCACCGGCATCGCCCTCGTCGGCACCGGCCAGGCACTCGCCCGCTTCGGCTGCTCGCTCGCCTTCGGCGCCGCCTGGACGCTCTGGGGCGCCGGTCCGGCGCTCGCCGCCGCCGCGGCCGGTCTGTGCTGCTGCGCGGCCGTCGCAGGCTTCGTACTCCGCCCGGCGGCCCCGGACTCCGCTCCGGACCCGGCCCGACTCCCCCGAGGAACCCGATGACCCGCTCACGCCGGCTGCTCGTACTCGCCGTGGCCGTGCTGCTCCTCGGGGGCCTCGCCGCCGCGCTGGTCCTGCGCGCCGCCGCCCGCGCCCAGCAGACGCGGGAGGGCGATCCGACGGTCGCCGCGGGCCGGGTCACGCTCGGGCCGCAGGCCCGGCTGGCCTTCCTCAACGGCGCGAAGGGGCCGCACGCCGGGGCCCTCGTATCGGTCCCGGGGCAGGACCCCGAGGGCGATCGCACCGCATCGGGGCTCACCTGCCGGCGCTTCCATGCGGCCGCCGGGATCGGGGTGTGCCTGAACTCCAGCCCCGGGGCGCTCGCCCAGGACAACAAGGCCCTGATCGTCGACGCCGATCTGCGCACCCTGCACGGCTTCCCGCTCGCCGGAACCCCCTCACGGGCCCGGGTCTCACCGACCGGCCACTTCGCCGCCTGGACGGTGTTCGTGTCCGGCGAGTCCTACGGCGCCGCCTTCTTCTCCACCCGTACGACGATCGTCGACACCCGCACCTGGGCCGTCGAACCGGACCTGGAGAAGTTCTCCATCGTGCTGGACGGCCGCCCGTACGGCTCGGGGGACGTGAACTTCTGGGGCGTCACCTTCTCCAAGGACGACGACACCTTCTACGCCACGCTCGGGACCGGCGGTCAGACGTACCTGGTCAAGGGCTCCATCGCGCGCCGCACCGTCACCACCCTCGCCCGGAACGTGGAGTGCCCGTCCCTGTCCCCGGACGAGACCCGGGTCGCGTACAAGAAGCGCGTCACGCGCGGCGCCTCGCTGTGGCGCGAGCACGTACTGGACCTGAGGACGCTGCGGGAGCAGCCGCTGGCCGAGAAGCGCAGCGTGGACGACCAGGCCCTGTGGCTCGACGACCGCACGGTGGCCTACGCCATGCCCACCGAGGGCGCACCGGACACCACCGACCTCTGGACGGTCCCGGCGGACGGATCCGGAACCCCCCGCATCCTGACCCCGTCGGCCTCCTCCCCCACCCGCCTCGGCTGACCGTGCCGGGCCGGGGCCCGGCCGTGGGCGGGGCGTCGCGCAGGGCGTCGGGCGGGGCGTCGGGCGGCCTCCCGCCGGTCCGCCCCCGCGGACCGGTTCGGAGGCCGTTTCCGGGCGCGGCCGGTGCCGCGTCAGGTCACGTCAGGTCAGGAGCTTCGACTTGGCCTGCTGGAACTCTTCCTCGCTGAGCACGCCCTTGGCCTTCAGGTCGGCGAGCTTGGCCAGTTCGTCCGCACCGGCGCCGCCGGCCGGGGCGGTGCCCGCGGTCTGGCGGATGTAGTCCTGGAACGCGGCCTCGCTCTGCTTCGCGGCCTTCACGTCCCGCTGGGTCATGCCCTTGCCGCGGGCGATGACGTAGATGAGCACTCCCAGGAAGGGCAGGATGATCACGAAGATCAGCCAGCCCGCCTTGCCCCAGCCGCTCATCTCATGGTCACGGAAGATATCCGTGATGATCTTGAACAGCAGGAACAGCCACATGATCCACAGAAAGAACCAGAGCATGGACCAGAACACGGAGAGCGCGGGGTAGTCGTCCATGGATGCCTCCTTGCGGCGGGCCGAATGCCCGCGATGAGCAGTATTGGCCCGCATACCGCCCTCCGCACGTCGAGCGCGTCCCCTCACCCGGTCGGCCCGCCCCCGCTCGCCCGATCCCCCGGGCCGGGATCCCCTGGGTACGACCCGTAGGAGGGCTGTATGCCGGAGGACGAAAACCAGGGTGAGCTCGCCGCGCTGCGGGCTCGGGTTGCCACTCTTGAGGCGGAGGCCTCGCAACGCCTGCCGCGCTGGCACCGGCTGCGCGCCTTCCTGTCCGCGCTGCTGATCATCATCGGCTGTGTCCTGGCCCCGCTGGGCATCGTCGCGGCGTGGACGTCCAGCATCGTGGGCGACACCGACCGCTACGTGACCACCGTGGCCCCGCTGGCGTCCAACCCGGACGTGCAGGCGGCCGCCGCGAACCGGGTCACCGGCGCGGTCATGGAGCACATCGACCTGCCCAACCTGCTGGAGGGCGTGGCACCGGAACAGAAGCCGCTGCTGCAGAAGGCGCTGGGGAAGCTGGGCAACGGGCTGGAGGGCGCGGTCCGCAGCTTCGTGCACGAGAAGGCGCTGGACGTCGTCCAGTCGAACGCCTTCGAGACCATCTGGACGAACGCGAACCGCACGGTCCACACCTCCCTCGTCCGCGCCCTGACCGGCAGCGACCAAGGGGCCGTGCAGATCAAGAACGACTCGGTGACCCTCGACCTCGCACCCGTGATCGACCAGGTGAAGACCAAGCTGGTGGATTCCGGGCTGAGCGTGGCCGCCAAGATCCCCGAGGTCCACACCGACTTCACCGTGCTCAAGTCGGACGACATCGGCCGGGTCAAGACCGGTTTCCGGCTGCTGGAGATCATGGGGCTGTGGCTGCCGGTCATCGCCGTCGTGCTCGCGGCCGTCGGTGTCCTGCTCTCCGTCCACCGCCGGCGCACCCTGGTCGCGGCGGCCCTCGGTTTCGCCGTCGCGGCGCTCATCCTGGGGATCGCGCTGACGGTCTTCCGCACGGTGTACCTGAACGCGCTCCCCGACACCGTGTCCCAGCCGGCCGCCGGCGCCGTCTACGACGCGATGATCAAACTCCTGCGCACCACGGTCCGCATGGTCGTGGTCCTCGGCGTGGTGCTCGCGCTGGCCGCCTGGCTCTCCGGGCCGGGACGGCACGCCACGGTGGTCCGCCAGATGTGGCACTCCGGCATCGCGGCCACCCGGGCCGCGGCCGACCGGGCGGGCCTGCGTACGGGCCCGGTCGGCGCCTTCGTGGGCCGCCACCGCACCTGGATCACGTGGATCCTGGTGGCGGCCGCCGTCCTCGCCTACGTGCTGTGGCCGTACCCGACGGGCTGGGTCGTCGTGGGCCTCGTCCTGGTACTGCTCTTCGCCTTCGCGGTGACGGACTTCATCGCCGAGGAACCCGGGGCCGCGCAGCCGGCGGCCCCCGCCGGGGGCGGACCCCCGAGCCCCCCGACCCCGCCGAGCGCGCCGAATCCCCCGAGCCCCCCAAGTCACCCGTAGCCCACCGCGGTCAGGGCCGCGCCGCCCCCGGCTGGGTCGCGGGGATGCGCTGGGTGAAGAACAGCGCCAGCAGCGCGGCCAGGGCGAGGATGCCGAGGGAGGCGCGCAGACCGTCGATCCGGGCGGTGGCGTTCGCGTCGAGCGCCGCCTGGGTCAGCTCGGATTCGAAACCCGCCTCGTCGAGCGCGGCGGTGAGCTGGGCGTCCGACAGGAAGGGCGCACCTCCCACGAGCTGGACGTTCGCCTGACTCTTGACCTCGGCGGGGACCGCCGGGTTCTGTTCGATGGCCGTGAGGAACGACGAGGTCAGCACGGTGATGAGGATGGAACCGGCGACCGCGGTGCCGATCGACGCGCCGAGGTTGGTGACGGTGTTCTGGATGCCGCCGATCTCGGCGCTCTGCTCGTCCGGGACCGCCGAGACGGTGACCGCCCCGAGCTGGGAGGCCAGCGCCCCCATCCCCAGTCCGATCAGCAGCAGCGGCACGGTGACGACGCCCGCCCCGGAGTCCTCGTCCAGGGCGGCCAGCAGCACGACGGCGCCCGCGAGCATCAGCAGGACCCCGATCCGCACCACGCGCCGCGGTGACGCGTCGGGGCGGAACCGGGGGATCCCGATCGCGGCGGCCAGCAGGGAGACGGACAGCGGCAGGATCAGCACGCCCGTCTTGACGGCGGACAGGCCCAGCGCGACGGACAGGTAGAGCGGGACGACGAAGAACACGCCCATCTGTACGAGGTACTGGAAGAAGAACATCGTGAGGCCGCCGGTGAGCTGCCGGTTGCCCCCGAGGTCCGGATCGACCAGCGGTTCGCGGCCGCGTGCCGCCAGGCGCCGCTCCCAGCGGAAGAACAGCCAGACGAGGAAGAGGCCCGCCATCATCAGCCAGACGACCGGTGACAGGTTGAACCAGGCCGGGGCGCCGGCCTTGGGCCGGAACCAGCCCCATTCGCTCGTGCGCAGCACGGCGAAGACGAACAGCCCGATGCCCAGCGCGGACACGATCGCACCCAGGACGTCGATGTGCGGTCGGGGGCCGGGGGGCGCGTCGGCGACCCGGCGGCCGAACAGCAGGATGGCCAGCACGACCACGACCTCGCCGGCGAACACCCAGCGCCAGGAGAAGAACGTGGTCGCCACGCCGCCGATGAGCGGCCCCAGGGCGATCGCCACCGCTCCCGCGGCCGCGACCAGCCCGTACGCGGCCGGCCTGCGTTCCACGGGGAAGTTGGAGGCGACGAGCGCCACGATCGCCGGCATGATCAGTGCCGCGCCCACGCCCTCCAGGAACGACCAGCCCAGCAGCAGGACGGTGAGGTTCGGGGCGAGTGACGTGGTGAGGGAGCCGCACCCGTAGACGATGCAGCCGAGCATGAAGGCGCGTCTGCGGCCGATGATCGCGCCGACCTTGCCGCCGCTGATCATCAGCATCGCCATGACCAGCGTGTAGGCCGTGATCGCGCCTTGCAGGCCGCTGACGGTGGTGCCGATGTCCTCCGCCACGGTCGCGATCGAGACGTTCATGACCGAGCTGTCCAGGGCCATCAGGAACTGTCCGGCCGCCAGCGTCAGCAGGACGAGCCGGGCGTCCTTGGCCTTCCCGGCCTCGGGTGTCGGGTGTGCCTTGGCTGTCATGGACGGAGCCTCCCACGGCTCCGGACGGCCACGTGTCGGCTCGCCGTGCAGGTCAGCCGACTGGCGCCGCACGCACGCTCAGGCCGCGCGCACGCTCACGCCGACCGTACGTACGCTCAGGCCGACTGCGCGGTCACCCGGCCCGAGGCCACCGCGTCCACCAGCGCCCGGTGGTCGCGCTCGTTGCGGTCGGCGTAGCTTTCCGCGAACCCCACCAGGGCCCGGTCGAACACGTCGCCGGCGCCCAGATAGGCGGCGATGGCGATCCGGTCTCCGGAACGGGCGTGGGCGCGGGCCAGCGTGGCGGCGCACACCTCCCCGTACGTCCGCATGCCGCGCGGCACCATGAGCGCCGGCTCGACGCTCCCCTTCCAGTCCCGCAACTGCCGTACGTAGAAGTCCCGCTCGCGGCCGTCGATGCCGTGCGCGCGGTACCAGCCCAGGAAGATGTCGCTGGCCGCCTGCATCAGGCGCTGCCCGGCCACCACCCGTTCGCCCTGCATGGAGTACTCGCCGGCGCCGGCGTACGGGGCGAGGACCGACTCGCCGGCCTCCTTGGCCTGGAGGATCAACGGGTCGTCGCTGTCGCGTCCCACGAGCAGCAGGATCCAGCACCGGGTCCCCACGCTGCCGACGCCGACCACCTTGCGCGCCACGTCGACGAGGGTGAACCGGCGCAGCAGGTGCCGCCGGTCCGACGGGAGGGTCTGCCCGTAGTGGTCGATCATGTCGCGGATCTGGTCCTCCAGCCTGTTGCGCTCCGCGTCCGGCAGCATCCCCCACAGGGGCTCGACCAGGGGCGGCGTCGACCGGAACCGGCGTTCCCCGGCGACCACCTCGGTGAGTTTCCCGGCGGCCTGGAGGCTGTCGCGTCCGCGCGCCTTCGCCAGGGATTCGGCGACCTGTTTGCGGCCGCGCGAGCGCAGTTCGCTCTCCGCGAGGGTGCGCAGCTGCTCCGCGTCGATGCGTGCGTACCAGACGTCGAGGTGGCTCATGCCCGCGTAGCGGCGCATCTGCTCGCGGTAGGACCTGCCTGCGGAGCGGACGATCTCGGCGCGTTCGGCGTCGGTGAAGCCGTTCTCCCTGCCGGCGACGGCCAGGCTCACGGCCAGCCGTTTGACGTCCCATTCCCACGGCCCGGGCAGCGTCTCGTCGAAGTCGTTGATGTCGAACAGCAGGTTGCGTTCCGGGGAGCCGAGCAGCCCGTAGTTCAGCATGTGGGCGTCGCCGCACAGTTGGACCCGCAGCCCGGAATCGGGCGTGTTCGCCAGGTCGCCGGCCATGACGGCGGCGGCGCCCCGGTAGAAGCGGAACGGCGACTCCACCATGCGCCCGTAGCGGATCGGCACCAGCTCGGGCACCCGGCCGGCCGACTGGCCTTCGAGGACGTCCAGGGGGTCCGGTCGGTGTGCGGGCGGCTCGAACTCGCCGTTCCGGGAGCGTGGTGTCCGGCGGCGGGCGGCGCGGCCCGCTTCGGCCCGCTCCGCCACGGACAGCCGGCGGGTGCCGTCCTCCGCCCCTGCGGCACGTTTTGCCATCACTGCACCTCCAGGCCGCTCGGGCCCCCCGCTGCCCAGCATGGCACTCCCGGCGCGGTGGCGCCGTACGGTGCGGCCGGGTGCCGGGGGCGGGTGCCTCAGCCCTGTTCAGCCCGCAGCCGCTTGGGTGCCGGGCTGCCCAGCCGCCGGGCCAGGAAGGGTTCCTGGGCGAGGACCGCGCCCGTCGTGACGCCGATGGCGATGGCCACGCACACCACGATCAGCCAGGACAGCAGGACGAAGACCGACCCGGCCGACCCGTAGTCGCTCAGCGCCCGCTCCAGGGCGCGCGGCATGTAGAACCGTGCGACCAGCGACAGGGCGGTGGCGCCGACGGCGGTCAGCACCGCTCCCGGCAGCAGGGGGAGCCAGCCGACCAGGCCGCCCAGCAGGAGGTGCTGGGACCACCACCACGCCAGGGTCAGGAAGACGAAGGTGAGGGGCACGCCCAGCCACAGTCCGAGGCCGAACCCCTCCCGCACGGGACCCTGCAACAGCAGCACGCCGAGCCAGACGGCGATCCAGGCGACCCAGCGCCAGACCGCGATGTGGGCTCCCGACCGGGGAATCTCCCAGGCCCGCTTGCACAGACGCTGCATCGCGCGGCTGGCAGCGGTGGCGGACAGCAGCACCATCAGGGCGCCCACCAGGCCCACCGCGTTCTGGAAGCCGGTGTCGGTGCCGCCGAAGATGGCGTCGAGCTGCTGGCTCGCGTCGCCGCTGAGCCCGAACACCGCGCGCACGGATTCGGCCAGTTGGTCCTGCACGCGCTTCGGGGCGAACGACGCGACGACGAAGACCAGCGGCACGGCGGTCAGGAAGCACTGCGCTGCCAGCCGCGTCGCGGAGTCGAAGATGTTCACCTCCACCATCCGCTCCGCCACGTGGGTGATCACGGGGAAGCGGGCCTCCGCCTCGCGCTGGAGGCGGAGGGCCCGCTCCGACGCGTCGCGGGAGCGGGTCCGCCACCACGAGGCGCGCGTGGTGTTGCGCGCGCGCTTGCGGGACGCCATCAGCGCACCGGGGAGGGTGAGGAGGGGGAAGGGGG
>NZ_JBHYVA010000272.1:0-10213 GCF_042750055.1 Streptomyces sp. NPDC059456 | reverse complement strand
GTCCGCAACCGCAAGATCGGCTTCGTCTTCCAGTCGTTCAACCTGGTGCCGCGCACCAGCGCCGTCGCGCAGGTGGAACTGCCGCTCGCGTACGCCGGGGTGAAGGCGGCCGAGCGGCGCCGCCGGGCGGTGGCCGCGCTCACCCTGGTCGGCCTGGCCGAACGCCTGGACCACCGGCCCAACGAACTCTCCGGCGGTCAGCAGCAGCGCGTCGCGGTGGCCCGTGCGCTGGTCACCGCGCCCGCGATGCTGCTCGCCGACGAGCCGACCGGAAACCTGGACAGCCACAGCACCGAGGAGGTCCTGTCCCTCGTGGACCGGCTCAACGCGTCCGGACGCACCGTCGTCCTGATCACCCACGAGGACGAGGTGGCCCGGCACGCCAAGCGGGTCCTGCGCCTGGTGGACGGGCAGATCGTCGAGGACGTACGGCAGGCTCCCGTCGGCGGTCCCCCGCCCGCGATGGCCTCGGCGCACGCGCCCGCCGGGACGCACGCCATGGCCGGAGGCCTGCGGTGAACCCGTTCCAGACGCTGCGCTTCGCCTTCGGCGGACTCGCGGCGAACAAGGTGCGCTCCGCGCTGACGATGCTGGGCGTGCTGATCGGCGTCGCGGCGGTGATCCTGCTGCTCGCCGTCGGCAACGGCTCCTCGCAGGCGGTGAAGGACTCCATCGAGAAGCTCGGCACCAACGCCCTGACCGTCTCCTCCGGCAGCGGATTCGGCGGCGGGCGCTCCGGCTCCGCCACCGGGACCAAGCCGCTGACCGTCGAGGACGCGCGGGCGCTGGCCGACCCTTCGGCGGCGCCGCACATCGAGTCGGTGGCCCCCGAGGTCACCACCTCGCAGACCGCGCTGTACGAGGGCACCTCGCACACCGTCGGCCAGGTCGTCGGCACGTACCCGGCGTACTTCAAGGCGTCCAACAACAAGGTGGCCAAGGGCGACTACTTCAGCGCCGACGACGTACTGGCGTCCCGGAAGGTCGCCGTCATCGGCGCGACGACCGCCACCGACCTGTTCGGCACGGCCGACCCGGTCGGCAGGAAGCTGGTCCTGGGCGGCACGCCGTTGACCGTGGTCGGCGTACTCGCCGCGAAGGGCGGCACCGGGTTCCAGGATCCCGACGACGTCGTGGTCGCCCCGCTGCCCACCGTGCAGAACGCCTTCACCGGCTTCGGCTCGGTCGGCCAGATCCTCGTCGAGGCCAAGTCCGCGGAGGCGACGACCGAGGCGCA
The DNA here is from genome assembly GCF_042750055.1 of Streptomyces sp. NPDC059456. NCBI lineage: Bacteria > Bacillati > Actinomycetota > Actinomycetes > Kitasatosporales > Streptomycetaceae > Streptomyces > Streptomyces sp. NPDC059456. Next base: position 8,976 of record NZ_JBHYVA010000272.1, on the reverse strand, counting down.
GAACGAGATCACCACGGTGCTGATGGGACGGCACGGCGTCAAGGACCCGGCCGCACTCGACTTCCGGGTGTCGAACCAGGCGTCCCTGCTGACCACCCAGGAGTCGACGAACAAGACGTTCACCGTGCTGCTGGGCGCGGTCGCCGCGATCTCCCTGCTGGTCGGGGGGATCGGGATCACCAACATCATGCTGGTCACGGTGACCGAGCGGACCCGCGAGATCGGCATCCGCAAGGCGATCGGGGCACCCCGGGGCGTCATCCTGGGCCAGTTCCTCGCCGAGTCGACGCTGCTCTCGCTGATCGGCGGCGGGCTCGGGGTCGCGGCCGGGCTGATCGGCTCGCACTTCACCATCGTCGGCATCAAGCCGGTCGTCATACCGGAGTCGGTCGTCGGCGCCTTCGCCATCGCGGTGCTGATCGGGCTGTTCTTCGGCGGCTACCCGGCCAACCGGGCCGCGAGCCTGCGGCCCATCGAAGCACTGCGGCACGAGTGAGCCGGCACGTGCAGGAACAGGAAGAAGCTGACATGGCACGACGCCGCACCGAACCGGAGAAGCAGCCCGAGACGGGCGAGGACCGGTTCGCGCCGTTCGCCGAGGTGTTCACCGCCTCGGCCGCCGCGGACACCGCCGCCGGCTCCGGCGCGGATTCCACCGGAACACGCCTCGCGGGGGCGGGGCCCGGGGCCGGTCCCGCGGCGGACCCCGCGGCCGATCCCGAGGGGATCCTTTCCGAGCCCCCGGACAGCCGGGACATATCGGCTGAACTCGCCGCCGCGCCCAAGCCGCGACTGCCCTGGCTGACCCTGCTGCTCTCCGGCGGCGTGGTGGTCGGCCTCGCGTTCACCGGGGGCGCCCTGGTCGAGAAGAGCCACCTCCAGGGGTCCACGGGAGCCGGGTTCGCCGGCGGCGCCGCGGGCCGGAACTCCGCCGCCGGAGCGGGTGGCGGCGCAGGGCGGACCGGCTCCGGCCAGGCCCAGGGAGCCGCCGGGCAGGGCCGTACCGGGGCCGGGCAGAACGGTCAGCGGCAGGGCTTCGGGGGTGCGACGGGCGGCCCGGCCGCCGGGGGCGGCGTCACCACCGGTACGGTGAAGCTCGTCGACGGCACCACCCTCTACGTCACGGACGCCCAGGGCAACGTCGTCAAGGTGACCACGGACGGCAACACCCAGATCACCCAGGCCAAGGCCGGTAAGGTCACCGACCTCCAGCCGGGTCAGACCGTGACCGTGCGGGGCAGCCAGAACGACTCCGGCGACGTCGCCGCGACGACCGTCGCCCAGGGCGGCGCGGGAGGATTCGCGGGCGGCGGCCGGGGCTGAGCGCGAGAGGGAGGAAAGCCCCTTTGGACAAGGAAACGGCCACGCCCGAGGCGAGCCTGCTCGTCGTCGACGACGAGCCGAACATCCGGGAGCTGCTGTCCGCCTCGCTGCGGTTCGTCGGCTTCCGGGTGACGTCGGCGGCGAGCGGCGCCGACGCGCTGGCGGCGGTCGCCAAGGAGCGGCCCGACCTCGTGGTGCTCGACGTGATGCTGCCCGACATCAGCGGGTTCGCCGTCGTACGCCGGCTGCGCGAGGTGGCCGGCAGCGGGGCCGGGGCCGACCACCTCCCGGTGCTGTTCCTCACCGCGAAGGACGGGGTCGACGACAAGATCAGCGGGCTGACGGCGGGTGGCGACGACTACGTCACCAAGCCGTTCAGCCTGGAGGAGCTGATCGCCCGGATCCGTGCGATCCTGCGCCGCACCGGCGCTCCGACGGGCGAGGGCCGCCTGATCGCGGGCGACCTCGAACTGGACCCGGTGGGCCACCAGGTGCTGCGCGGCGGCCGGCCCGTGTCCCTGTCCCCCACCGAGTTCAAGCTGCTGGCGTACCTGATGACCCATGCCGACCGCGTCGTCTCCAAGATGCAGATCCTGGAACACGTGTGGGCGTACGACTTCGGCGGCGACCTCAGCATCGTCGAGTCGTACATCTCGTACGTGCGCCGCAAGGTGGACTCGGGCGCGGACGGCGCCGCCAAGCTCATCCACACCGTGCGCGGCATCGGGTACGTCCTGCGCCGCCCGCAGACCTGACATGGAGGGGCGGACGAAGCGCTTCGCGCGCCGGTTCGCGCACCGGTTCGCCGGCCTGTCCCTGCGCTCGCGGCTCGTGCTGCTCGCGATGGCACTGGTCGCCCTCGGGCTGACCGTCAGCGACACGGTCGTCCTCGGCTCGGTACGCGCCCGGCTGGTGGGGCGGGTGGACCAGCAGCTCGAACGGTTCGGGGACTCGATGGCCTACCGGGTCCGGGCCGAGGGCACCCCGCAGACGCACCCCGGCCGGGCGGGCGGCGGCCGGGCCTGGCTGCCGAGCCAGTACGTGGTGGCGTTCGCCGACGCCGACGGGAAGGTGTCGAACCAGTTCCGCCAGCCCGTCGTGGCCGAGGATCCGGGCCCGTCGTGGCCGACGATGGACGCGGCACAGCTGCGCGCCAGGTTCGGCCGGGCGTTCGAGGTGCCGAGCGACCACGGGGACGGCACCTGGTGGGTGCTGGTCGTTCCGGTGGGCAGCGACGACCCCCGGCTGCCCACGGGCGTGCTCGTCGCGGCGCCGCTGGACGACGTGACGTCCACCCTCGACAGTCTGGCCACCGCCTTCGAACTCATCGGCGTCGTGGTGTCACTGCTGCTCGCCGCGGCCGGCTGGTTCGCGGTACGGGCGGGACTGCGGCCGCTGCGGCGGATCGAGGAGACCGCGGCGGAGATCTCCGCCGGGCGCCCGCTGTCGCACCGCATGCCGGACGCCTCGCCGCACACCGAGACCGGGCGGCTGAGCAGTGCGCTCAACGGAATGCTCGCGCAGATCGAGTCGGCGTTCGCGGCCCGCGCAGCGTCGGAGGAGCAGATGCGGCGCTTCGTCGCCGACGCCAGCCACGAACTGCGGACGCCGCTGGCCGGCATCCGCGGCTTCGCCGAGCTCTACCGGATGGGCGCCCTCGCCGACGAGGCGGACGTACGGCGGACCATGGGCCGGATCGAGAGCGAGGCGGTGCGGCTCAGCGGTCTCGTGGAGGACCTGCTGACCCTGGTCCGCATGGACGAGCAGCGCCCGCTGGAGCTCGCGCCGATGGACCTGCGCACCCTCGCGGTGGACGCCCTGCACGACACCCGGGCCCTGGACCCGGCACGGGAGGTGGCGCTGACCGGGCCCGGCGGCGTCGGCCTGCCCGGCCCCGCGCCGGTGAACGGGGACGAGGCGCGGCTGCGCCAGGTGGTCGCGAACCTGGTCGGCAACGCCGTCGCGCACACGCCCGCGGGTTCCCCGGTGCGGATCGGGGTGGGCAGCAGGGACGGGCACGAGGTGATCGAGGTCGCGGACTGCGGGCCGGGGCTCACCGCGGAGCAGGCCGCCCGGGTCTTCGAGCGGTTCTACCGGGTGGACGCCTCGCGGAGCCGGCAGGCCGGCGGCGGGGCGGGCCTGGGCCTGGCGATCGCCTCCGCGCTCGTCCGGGCCCACGGCGGCGAACTGGAGCTGGAGACCACGCCTGGCGGCGGAGCACTGTTCCGGGTCCGTCTGCGGTCGGCGGGGCCCTGACGCGGCCGACGGGGTGACGGGGTGACGGGCCGGCGGCCTGCCCGTCACCCCGTCGGCCGTGCCGGCGTCACTTCAGGCCGATCTCCTCGCAGGCGGCCCGGTACCGTTCGGTGCAGATCTCGGCGACGCTCCAGACGCCGTCCTCGACCACCGTGGACTTGACGTTGTTCTTGGTGAGCGCGATGCCCGGGACGAGTACGGAGGGCACGCCCTTGGTGCTCGGGCTGTCCACGATCTGGTTGATGAGGCCGTCGATCTTCTCGCCCTGGGCCAGGGCGACGGCCATCTCCGCGGCGGCCGCTGCCTCGGGGGCGTACTGCTTGTAGACGCTCATGTACTGCTCGCCCGCGACGACGCGCTGTACGCCGGCGAGTTCGGCGTCCTGGCCGGTGACCGGGGGCAGCGGGGAGACCCCGGCGGCCTTGAGGGCGGCGATGATGCCGCCGGCCATGCCGTCGTTGGCGGAGTAGACGCCGGCGATCTTTCCCTTGCCGAGGGCCGCGATGGCCGCCGCCATGTTCGCGTTGGCGTTCTCCGGCTTCCAGTCGACGGTGTCGTACTCCTTGCCGATGGTCACCTTGCCGTCGAAAAGGGAGTGCGCGCCGGACTTGAACTGCTTGGCGTTCGGGTCGGTGACCGAGCCGTTCATCATGACGATCTGGCCGGCGCCGGCCTTGTCTCCCAGGGCGTCGAGCAGGGCCTTGCCCTGGACCTTGCCGACGTCCTCGTTGTCGAAGGAGGTGTACGCGTCGATCGGGCCTTCGGCCAGGCGGTCGTAGGCGACGACGGGGATTTTGGCGTCCTTGGCCTTCTTGACCGCGCCGGCAATGGCCTTGGCGTCGACCGCGTCGATGATCAGGACATCCACTTTGCGGGCGATCATCGCTTCGACCTGGGCGTTCTGGGCGGCCGCATCCTGCTTGGCATTGGCGTAGACCACTTCGCCCTTACCGCGGGTGAATTTGGCGACCTGCTTCTCGATCAGCGGCTTGTCGAACTTCTCGTAGCGCGCGGTCTGGTTCTCCGGGAGCAGGAGACCGACCTTGATCGCCTCCTTGCCGGAGCCGCCCGCTTTTCCGTTCTCGTCCGAGCTCCCGCAGGCGGCGAGCGAGACGGTCATTGCGGATGCGGCGACAACGACGACGGCCCGACCGAGATGTGTATTCACGACGTAAACCTCCCTGAACAGGCCGTGTCCTTCCGGCCGAGGTAAACGCAGTCAACTCGGCGTTACGACTGCCGTCAAGAAGTGAATTATTAACGTGATGGCAACGTTGCCATCACGCTCCGCATCCACGCAATTCAGTCAATACGTCGACTTTTCCGTCCGATTCGCTTCGTGAATCAAATTCAACTTATGAAGAGGTGGTGGAGGCCCGGCCTTTCCGGGGAGGCGCCGCGCCCGAATCGTCGGCGCCCCCCGCGGGGCGGTCCCTCAGGCGTCGGCCGGGTGGCGCGGTGCACGGCGCATCGGCCACAGGACCGGTCCGCCGCCCGGGAGTTGGACCTCACCGAGCACCGTGAAGCCGAAGTGCTCGTAGAAGGGGAGGTTGGCCGGCCTGGAGGATTCCAGGTAGACCGGGAGGCCTTCCGCATCGGCCTTGGCGAGGCCCGAGCGGAGCAGGGCGGCGCCGTGCCCCCGTCCCTGCGCGGCCGGATCCGCGCCGACGACGGCGAGGTACCAGTGCGGCTCCCGCGGTCCGGCCGCGGCGGCCTCCTCCGCGGCCTGCCGGAAGAGCGGAGCCCGTTCGCCCAGGATCTCCGAGAGCTCCCGGACGGTTCCCGCGTCGGGCACGGCCTTGTCCTGCGCGCCCGGCGGAACCCAGAACGCGGCCGCCGACCCGGTGTACTCGCAGACGCCGTGATGGACGTACTGCCGGGTGAAGAGGGTGGTGAAGTAGCGGCCCAGCCCCGCCTCGCGCGAGGCGACGGCGGGGAAGAACCAGCGCATCATCGGGTCGTCGCCGAAGGCACGGGCCAGGGTACGGCCGATCGTTGCCGCGTCGTCGATCGTTGCCGTTTTCGGAGTGTTCGTCATCGACATACGGGTCATTCTGCATCCGGTGATCTTGGACGCCCGGGCCGGGGTGACCGGCGGACTCCGCTCCGGGTCTTGCCAGTTGCGTCCACTGGCCGCAAGATATGCGTCCAACGGACGCACAACGGAGTGAGGCGAGGCGGACATGGACCGGACGACGCACACGGACGGGCACCACGGGACGGACCCGGAGGCAGGTCCGGGGGACGGTGGCACCGGGCTGCGCGGCAGCGCCTTCGTACCCCGGCAGGAGAACCTCGAAATGGCCCTGCCGCCCGTGTTCACGGATGCCGCCCGGGAACGCGAGCACCGCAAGCAGCGGCTCGCCGGCGCCTGCCGCGTCTTCGGCCGCCTCGGCTTCTCCGAAGGGGTCGCGGGGCACATCACCGTGCGGGACCCGGAGTACCCGGACATGTTCTGGGTGAACCCGTTCGGCATGTCCTTCCGGCACGTCCGCGTCAGCGACCTGATCCTCGTCGACCACGAGGGACAGGTCCGCCACGGCAGGCGCCCCGTGAACCGGGCGGGATTCGTGATCCACTCCGCGATCCACGCCGCCCGGCCCGACGTGGTCGCCGCCTGTCACGCCCACGCCGTCCACGGAAAGGCCTTCTCCAGCCTCGGCCGCCTGCTGGACCCGATCACCCAGGACGCGTGCGCCGTGTACGAACAGCACACCGTGCACCGCGACGGCGCCGGTGCCGTGGTGGTCGAGGAGGAGGCCGGCCGGCAGCTCGCCGCGGGACTGGGGCGGCACAAGGCCGTCATCCACCAGAACCACGGCATCTTCACCGTCGGCGAATCGGTCGACGAGGCGGCCTGGTGGTTCGTCTCCATGGAGCGCAGCGCCCAGGCGCAGCTGCTGGCGGAGGCTGCGGGCACCCCGCACCTGATCGACCCCGAGGCGGCCCGGCACACCCGGGACCAGACCGGGTTCCCGCTCGCGGGATGGTTCTCCTTCCAGCCCCTGTGGGACGAGATCGTCCGCACGGATCCCGACCTCTTCGAGTAAGCTCCGCCACCCATGACGCTCCCGCACGCAACCGAGCCGGCCTCCGCGGAACCCGGGTCGCCCGCCTGGTGGCAGGCCCGGTACGCAGAACGCGACCGGCGCAGGCCCCGCCAGGGCGGGCTGACGCTCGACCGGATCACGGCCGGCGCGCTCGAACTGGCCGACCGCGAGGGCCTGGAGGCGCTCACGATGCGCCGCCTCGGCGAGCACCTCCAGGTCCGCCACACCTCCCTGTACCGGCACGTCGCGAGCCGGGAGGAGCTCCTCATCGAGACCGTCGACCACATGCTGGGCGAGATCCGGCTGCCCGAACTGCGGGGGGACTGGCGGGCGGGGCTGGAGCGGGGGGCCCGGGAGTTCCGCCGGGTCCTCGCGGCGCACCCGGCGGTCGTCCCGCTGCTGACCGCCGGGCAGCTGCTGGGCCCCAACGCCCTGCGGGCCCGCGAGCACGCCCTGGGACAGCTCCTCGCCCACGGGTGGGGGCCGCGGTCGGCCGTCCACGTCTACCTCACGGTCACCCACTTCGTGATCGGCGCCGCCGTGCTCGACTCCGGCGGCGCCGCCCGGACCGCCGGACAGCGCGCCGCGATGGCCGGGCTGTTCACCTCCCTGTCCCCGCTCACCCACCCGGCCGTCCACCGCCATGCCGAACTGCTCAATTCGCTCGACTCCGAGGCCGAGTTCGAGTTCGGTCTGCGGACCCTGCTGTACGGGCTGGAGCGCCGGCACGCCGAGGAGGCCCGCGGATGAGCGGCGCACGCGTCCTGCCACCGCTGGACCGCTGGACCGCGGGCGGCGCCGTGTCGCCGATCGGCGGGCACCGCGTCTTCGTGCGCCAGGACGGGCCGCCGCACGGCCCGCCCGTCACCCTCGTCCACGGTTTCCCGACCTCCTCCCACGACTGGGCGGCCGTCGTCCCGGCGCTCGTCGCGGCCGGACTGCGGGTCACCACGCTGGACCTGCTCGGCTTCGGGGAGAGCGACAAGCCCCGGCACCACCGCTACTCGGTGCTCGGCCAGGCCTCGCTCGTCGAGGAGGTGTGGCGCCGGTACGGAATCGGCGCCACCGCCCTGGTCGCGCACGACTACGGGGTGAGCGTCGGCCAGGAGCTGCTGGCGCGCGACCCGGCCCGGATCACCCGCACGGCCTGGCTCAACGGCGGCCTGTACCCCGATCTGCACCGGCCCGTGCCGATCCAGCGGCTGTTGCACGGGCCGCTGGGCCCGCTGCTGGCGCCCCTCACCACGGAGCGGAGGTTCGCCGCCTCCCTGCGCGGGGTGCTGGGGCGGCCCGTGTCCGAGGAGGACCTGCGCGACCTGTGGGCGTCCGTGTCCCGGGCCGGCGGACACCGCCTCGCGCCGCGGCTGCTGCGCTACATCGACGAACGCCGCCTGCACTCCGGGCGCTGGGTCCCGGCGCTGGAGGGCTACCCCGGACCCTTGCTGTTCGTGTGGGGGCCCGCGGACCCGATCAGCGGCGCCCACGTCCTGGTCCGGATCCGGGCGCGCATGCCGCACGCCCGGATCGTGGAACTGGCGGGGCCGCCGGCCGTCGGGCACTACCCCCAGGTGGAGGCCCCCGCAGCGGTGGCGGCCGCACTCACCGGGTTCCTGGCCCCCTGAGACGCGGCGACGGGATCGGCCGCTGCGGGTTCGGCGGCTGCGAGTTCAGCGGCTGCGGGTTCGGCGGCTGCGGGTTCAGCGGCTGCGGGTGAGGGCCGCCGGCGCCCCGGCGGACTGGGCGCCCTCCGAGGCGAGCGTCAGCCGGTCCGGTGCCTCCAGGGTCAGCACGTACAGGTTGCCCTTGGGACAGTCGAAGGAGGCCGCGCGGTCGGTCGGATGGCTGGTCGCCGCCGCGAGGACCGCGGTGTTCCCCTTGATCTGCCGCAGTTCGAGGGCTTCCGTGCAGCCCAGGTCGCGCCCGCTGGAGACCTCCTTGACGTTGCTGACCTGCCGGCCCACGATCTCGCCCGCGTTCCCCGCGGTCAGGGTGACGGCGACGGTGAACTCGCCGGTCCTGGCCCGGGTGATGCCGTCCGCGTCCGGTGTCCCGGGGCCGACGCCGGACCAGGTGCCGACCCACGAAGCGGGCAGCGCCCCCGCGGACGACGCCGCCGAAGACACGGGCGCGGACGCGGGCGCGGACGGCGAGGCGGACGCCGCGGGCGATCCGGCCGGCGGCCCGGCCTTGTCGTCGCCGTGCCCGGGCAGGGTGACCGCAACGGTGACGGTGAGGGCGGCGGCGGCGCCGGCGACCGCGACGGTCACCAGGGGCCGCCGGGAGGACGACCCGCGCGGGGGCTGCGGGGCGGGCGCGGGGGACGGCGCGGGACCGCGGTCCGGGGGGT
>NZ_JBHYVA010000271.1:0-10229 GCF_042750055.1 Streptomyces sp. NPDC059456 | reverse complement strand
GGGGGGCGGTCTGCGCGCCGCGCGGTGTGGCTGGGGGGGTTTGCGTGGGGGGGCCCCCACGCCCGCGTCCCGCGGGTCGATGCCGGCCGTGCCGAGGTTCATGGCGGCCGCCGTGATCAGGCCCATGCCCAGCCCCGTGGCCACCTGGCCCGGCAGCACGTCGACGACGTACGCGCCGGTCGCCGTCAGGGTCGACAGCCAGGCCATGCCGCACGCCGACAGCAGCATCCCGGTGACGATGCGCGGACGCCCGCCGATCCTGCCCAGCAGCCCCGTGTTGCTGCCGATCGCGCTGATCATGGTGCAGCAGGACATCGGCATGAAGGCCAGCCCGGTCAGGGCCGGGCTGTAGCCGCGGGCGTGCTGGAGGTAGTACGTCAGGAACAGGAACACCCCGAACATGCCGACCCCGGTGATGAACACGGACGCCAGGGCCGTGCCCCGGACCCGGTCGAGCACGATCCGCAGCGGCAGCAGCGGGTGCGCGCTGCGCCGCTGCCACCAGACGAACACGGCGAGCAGCAGCCCGGAGGCGACCAGGAAGCCCAGCGTGTGCGCCGACTCCCAGCCGCGGGGACCGGCCGTGGCGAGCCCGTAGACCAGACAGAACAGTCCGGACGACGCCAGCACCGTGCCCGGCAGGTCCAGCCGGGGAGGGGTGGTGGGGGCGGGCCGCTTGAGCAGCAGCACAGCGCCGGTGACGGCGACGGCGGCGAAGAGCAGGTTCACGTACATGGTCGAGCGCCAGCTCAGGTGCTCGGTCAGGAACCCGCCGAGCAGCAGCCCCACGGCGCCCCCCGACGCGGCGAGCGCCCCGAACACGCCGAAGGCCTTGGCGCGTTCCGTGGGGGCGGAGAACGTGATGGTCAGCAGCGAGAGCGCCGCCGGAGCCAGCAGCGCCGCGAACACGCCCTGCAGGGCACGGGCCGTGACGAGGACCCCGAAGGTGGCCGCGGCGCCGCCCAGCGCGGAGGCCGCCGCGAAACCGATCTGGCCGACGAGGAAGGCCCGCCGCCGCCCGAACAGGTCGGCCAGCCGCCCGCCGAGCAGGAGCAGGCTGCCGAAGGTGATCGCGTACGCCGTCACCACCCACTGCCGCTGGTCGTCGGAGAACCCGAGGCCGGCCTGGGCGGAGGGCAGGGCGATGTTCACGATGGTGGCGTCGAGGACGACCATCAGCTGGGCGAGGCCGATGACGGCGAGGATCCACCACCGGCGCGGATCGGGCGGCGCTGCGGCGCCGGGGACGGCTGGAGTGGTGCTGGTTCCGGGGCGGGTCGGCTCTGCGGACATGGTGGCACTCCATCGGTTCCGCTCGTTCTCGCTGGCGAGAGGGCGTGCGCGGGTGACTGTCTGGTTCGAAGATGCGTGAGCCGGCCCCGTCGCCCGCGCGCCACGCCACGACACCGTCCGGATGGACCAGTGCAGCGACCGTTTCTCCTACCGTTTCCCCTTGCCGACTCCCTTTCCGGCTGCCTCCTCGCTCTTCTTCGGCTTCGGCTTCCGCTTCCGCGTGGCGCCGGCCGGGCGGCCCGCCTGGAGCTCCAGGGGGCCCGTGCCCTCGGCGCGCGCCCGCAGGCAGGCCTCGATCTGGCGGCGCAGGGACGGTTTGACCAGGGCGCGCAGCTCCCCGGCGGGCACCGCCCGCCAGCCGACCAGCTCGAAGGGGGCCACTCGGATCCGGTCCAGGGCGGCGGAATCCAGGACGCCGCCGTCGTAGAGGAAGCGGATGCGGGCCGGGTAGCCGGGCTTGTGGGCCCAGTTGACGCCCAGCAGCCGCCCCGGTTCGAGGTCGAGCCCGAGTTCCTCGCGGACCTCGCGGCGCGCGGCGGCGCGCGGGGTCTCGCCGAGGTCGCTGTCGATCCCGCCGCCCGGCAGGTTCCAGCGCCCGGGCCTGCCGTACGCGGGCTCCACCAGCAGGACCCGGCCGACGGCGTCGGTGAACAGCACGCTCGCCGCGGTGATCGCCTTCGGGCGGGCGGCCCGGTGGCTCGCGGCGTCGAAGGACCCGGTGTGTTCGAGGGCCGTGCGCCGCTGCGGGTCCAGGCCGGCGGGGGAGCCGGGCTGGGGCACTCCGTCGACGAGGTGCGCGAGGGAGCCTGCGTACAGGGCGGCCAGGCCGGCGCGCAGCCGGGGCGCGATCCGGTCGGGCAGCGCCGCGTGGGCCTCCTCCGGCTCCAGCCACCGGGCCGAGGCGGCCCCGCCGTCCGGGAAGGAGAGCGCGGCGGCCTGCCCGGGCGGGAGCGGCCCGACGAGGTGGACGTGGGCGATGGCGGAGCGGCCGAGGGCGCCGGGCCGGCGGGAGTCCACGGCGAGGAGGCGGCCGACCGCGACGGTCAGGCCCAGCTCCGCCCGCAGCTCGCGGGCCAGCGCCTGCTCCGGGGCCTCGGCGGCGTCGACCTCGGCGCCGGGCAGCCGCGGCTGCGCCCCGTACGCGGGGGTCACGACGAGGACCCGCCCGGCGGAGTCCAGCACGATCCCGGTGGCCACGACGAGCGGGGCCGGCCGGCCGGCGGGCCCGGCCCCGCCGGGGGAGGGGCGCCCGCCGGGCGGGCCGGCTGAGCCGACGTGCGGGCCGGTGCGCGGGTCGGCGGCCGGGCCGGTGCGCGGATGGGCGGCCGGATCCGCGTGCGGGGCGCGGCCCCGGCCCGGGGCCGGGTCGTCGGCCGGGCGGTCTGCCGGTCGGTCGGGCACTGCGGACTCCTGGGGTCGGGCGGCGGTACGCGGCGGATCCGCTCCCGGCGCGGGCCGGCCGCGTTCGGCGGTCAGGCCCGGGCCAGGAGCATCCCGCCCATCGTGACCATGGTCGCCGCGACGAGCCCGTCCAGCACCCGCCAGGCGGAGGGGCGCGCGAGGACGCCGCGGAGCAGCCGGGCCCCGTAGCCCAGGGTGGCGAACCAGACCAGGCTGGCCGTCGCGGCCCCGATACCGAAGGCCCAGCGCAGGTCGCCGCGGTCGGCGGCGAGGGAGCCGACCAGCAGCACGGTGTCCAGGTAGACGTGCGGGTTGAGCCAGGTCATGGCCAGGCAGGCCAGCACGGCCCGGCGGCGGGACCGGGCGGAGTCCCCCGCGGTGTCCAGGGCCGCGCCGGGGGTGGGCCGCAGCACCCGGCGGGCCGCGAGGAACCCGTAGCAGATCAGGAAGGTGCCGCCGGCGATGGCGACCGCGGTCAGCGCGGCCGGCCAGGCGGTGACGAAGGCCCCCACCCCGGCGACGCCGAGGGCGATGAGGACCGCGTCGGAGACGGCGCAGATCGCGACCACGGCGAGGACGGCGTGCCGGCGTACCCCCTGCCGCAGGACGAAGGCGTTCTGTGCGCCGATGGCGACGATGAGGGAGAGTCCGGTGCCGAAGCCGGCGAGCGCCGCCGCGATGATGCCGTGTGTCATGCCGTCGACCGTAGGCAGCGGCATGGTTTCAGTACAGCTAAAGATTTTTACGTACCCTTAGCGTTCGTGATGGACGAGCTTCCCCTGGACCAGGTACGGACCCTCCTCGCCGTGGTGGACGAGGGCACCTTCGACGCGGCGGCCGCGGCCCTGCACGTGACCCCGTCCGCCGTCAGCCAGCGGGTCAAGGCGCTGGAGCAGCGGACCGGGCGGGTGCTGCTGATGCGGACGAAACCGGTGCGGGCGACCGAGTCCGGACAGGTGGTGGTCCGCTTCGCCCGCCAGCTGGCCCGCCTGGAGCGCGACGCGCGCGCCGAGCTCGGGATGGCGCAGGAGTCGGGGGGACCGGTGCGGCTGCCGATCGCCGTCAACGCGGACTCGCTCGCGACCTGGTTCCTGCCGGCGCTCACCCGGGTCCCGCAGGACCCGCCCGTCTTCTTCGAACTGCACCGCGAGGACGAGTCCCATACGACGGCGCTGCTGCGGGAGGGCCAGGTGATGGCCGCGGTCACCTCCTCGCCGGACCCGGTGGCCGGGTGCACGGTGCGCCGGCTCGGTCAGGCGCGGTACCTGCCGGTGGCGAGTCCCGCGTTCGCCGGGCGGTACCTGGCCGGGAGCCTCGAACAGGGGCTGCGGGAGGCCCCGGTGATCGTGTTCGACCGGCGGGACGTCCTCCAGGACGGGTTCGTACGGTCGCTGACCGGCGATCAGGACGCCGGGGCGGGCCCGCTGCGCCACCACGTGCCCACCTCGGAGGGGTTCTGCGGCGCGGTGGCGGCCGGGCTCGGCTGGGGACTGGTGCCCGAGCCGCAGGCCGAACCCCTGCTGCGGGACGGCGGACTGGTCCTGCTGGTGCCGGGACGGCCGCTGGACGTGCCGCTGTACTGGCAGCAGTGGAAACTCGACTCCCCGGCGCTGTCGGCGGTCGCCGAGGTGATCGCGGCCGCGGCGGCCGGGGCCTTGCGCCAGGACCGGGTCCGGCACCCGTAAGCTGCGGCCATGGAGTCCTACACGATCGGCCAGGCCGCCCGGCTGCTCGGCGTGAGCGTCGACACGGCACGGCGCTGGGCGGACGCCGAGCGGTTCCCCACCCGCCGGGAGGGCACGCGGCGCATGGTGGACGGGCCGGACCTGGCCGCGTTCTGCGTGGAGGCCGCCCAGGAGGCCACCGAAGGCGAGGACGCCCCGTACACCTCCGCGCGCAACGCCTTCCCGGGCATCGTCACCGCCGTGAAGCTCGGCACCGTCGACGCCCAGGTCGAGATCCAGGCCGGGCCGCACCGCATCGTGTCGCTGCTGACCCGGGAGGCGGTGGAGGAGCTCGGTCTGGAGGTGGGCGCCCGGGCCGTGGCCCGCGTCAAGTCGACGAGCGTCTTCATCGACCGGGTCTGACCGGCCGCGCGCGGTGCGCGGCCGGATCGGCGGCGGTGGCAGACTGGCCGCTGATCCGCCGAAGGGAAGTACCTCGTTGTCCATGTTCAGCAACCTGCGCCGGGCCGTACGCCGTGGATACCGGCGGGCCGTCGACCTCAGCCACCCGGCCCGCTCCCCGCTCGGCAGCGCGGTGGTCAACTGCGTGGTCTACGTGGACGGCACGCGGCAGGACGGCTGCGCCGAGGTGGAGGAGGCGCTGCGGCGGGTGCGCAAGACGGGCGACGGGTTCGTCTGGATCGGCCTGCACGAGCCGTCGAGGGAGGAGCTCGCCGGGCTCGCCGAGCTGTTCGGCCTGCACCCCCTCGCCGTCGACGACGCCGTCAACGCCCACCAGCGCCCCAAGGTCGAACGGTACGACGACATACTGTTCTCCGTCTTCAAGACCGTGCGCTACGTGGAGCACGAGGAACTCACCGCCACCAGCGAGGTGGTGGAGACCGGCGAGCTGATGGCCTTCACCGGCGACGACTTCGTGATCACCATCCGGCACGGCGGCCGCGGCACGCTCGGCCCGGTCCGCGAGAGCCTGGAGGCCGCGCCGGACCAACTGGCCAAGGGGCCCGCCTCGGTGCTGCACGCGATCGCCGACCACGTCGTGGACGACTACGTGGCCGTCACGGACGCGGTGCAGAACGACATCGACGCCGTCGAGACCGCGGTGTTCAGCGAGTACGGCGGACGCGGCGACGCCGGCCGGATCTACCAGCTCAAGCGCGAACTGCTCGAACTGCGCCGGGCGGTGGCCCCGCTGGGCCGGCCGCTGCACCACCTGGCCACGCAACCGATACCGGTGATCCCGGCGGAAGCCCGCGCGTACTTCCGGGACGTCGCCGACCACCTGACCCGGGCCACCGACCAGATCGGCGCGTACGACGCCCTGCTCGACTCCATCCTCCAGGCGCACCTCGCGCAGGTGACCGTCGCGCAGAACGAGGACATGCGCAAGATCACGGCCTGGGCGGCCATCGTCGCCGTGCCGACCATGGTCTGCGGCATCTACGGCATGAACTTCGACAACATGCCCGAGCTGCACTGGACGTACGGCTACCCGATCGTCGTCGGTGTCATGGCCCTCGCCTGCTTCGTCATCCACCGGGGCTTCCGCCGCAACGGCTGGATCTGACCCACGCGTGAACTCCCGCCGACCGCACGGGTATTGAGCTGTCCCGAAGTCTGGTAGTAAAGTTTCCTAACCAAGTCGGGTAAGCCTCAACTCCCTCATGGAGGTCTTGTGTTCACCCCCCACCGCAAGAGGATGGCCCTCGGCGCGCTGCTCGGCAGCGCGCTGCTCGCCGTACCGGTCACCGCCCACGCGACGACCGCGGCGCCCGCACCCGCACCCGCGTCCGTTCCCGCCTCCGGTTCCGCCTCCGTGGCGGCGGCCGCGGCCGCCGGGCTCGACGATCCGGCGAAGAAGGACATCGCCATGCAGATCGTCTCCAGCGCGGAGAACTCCTCGCTGGACTGGAAGGCGCAGTACAAGTACATAGAGGACATAGACGACGGCCGCGGCTACACGGCCGGCATCATCGGCTTCTGTTCCGGCACCGGCGACATGCTCGACCTCGTCGAGTACTACACGCAGGTCAAGCCCGGCAACGTGCTCGCCAAGTACCTGCCCGCCCTGCGCAAGGTCGACGGCAGCGACTCGCACGCCGGCCTCGACCCGAACTTCACCAAGGACTGGGCGAAGGCGGCCCAGGACGCCGAGTTCAGGAAGGCCCAGGACCACGAGCGGGACCGCGTCTACTTCAACCCCGCGGTGGGACAGGGCAAGTCGGACGGCGTCGGCACGCTCGGCCAGTTCATCTACTACGACGCCATCGTCATGCACGGCGACGGCGGCGACTCCACGAGCTTCCGCAACATCCGCAAGCGGGCCCTGTCCAAGGCCAAGCCCCCGGCCCAGGGCGGCAACGAGACCACCTGGCTGAACGCCTTCCTCGACGCCCGGGTGTGGGCGATGAAGCAGGAGGAGGCGCACAGCGACACCAGCCGCGTCGACACCGCGCAGCGGGTCTTCCTCAAGAAGGGGAACCTGAACCTCAACACCCCCCTCGACTGGAAGGTCTACGGGGACTCCTTCCACATCGGCTGACCGGCCCGCGTGCGCGGCGTCCCGCCCCGGCCCCGCGGCCCGGCGCGGGACGGCCGTGCGAGCGGTGGCGGATGTCGCGGAGCCGTAACGATGTGGACTCGGAGGGGGGTGCTCCGCCGGGGGCCGGGCGGTGCGCGGGCCTACGCGGAGCGACTCACGAGGCCCTCCGGCATCACGAATCGGCTTCTGCCGCCCCCATTTCGTCACCCCGTGTGACCTGGCACGATCGGTGGGTTCCAAGTGGCTGCCGAGGTCGGTGATTTTGCCCGTTGAACCCTGCAAAAGCGGCTCTTTTGGCGTCTTGTGAATTGGCTTGACCGCCACATAAGCGGGGCATAAGTTCTGCCTCGGCTTGCTCCAGCAGGACGGGCCGAAGAACCGTCCTCTGGGGGGACCCGTGAACTACTACACCGACGTTCTGAAGAAGTACACCGTCTTCTCCGGCCGCGCCCGCCGGCAGGAGTACTGGATGTTCACCCTCTTCAACCTGATCGCCCTGATCATCGTTGCCGTCCTCGACAACGCGATCGGCACCTACCCGCTCCTCTACGCGATCTACGCGCTCGCCGTCTTCCTCCCGGGCCTGGCCGTCGGCGTCCGCCGCCTCCACGACACCGGCAAGTCCGGCTGGTGGCTGCTGATCGCCCTCGTCCCGCTGATCGGCGGCATTTGGCTCCTCGTCCTCATGGCGACCGAGGGCCAGCCGCAGCCGAACGAGTACGGCCCGAACCCGAAGGCCGTCCACGCCTGAGCAGGTCCGTACGCCTGAACGCCTGAGCGCCGTCCCCGGCTGGGAAACAGCCGGTGGCGGCGCTCACGCCGTTCTGCGGCGGCCGCGGCGGTCCGTGCGGGGCCGCGCGGGGCCGCTCCGGCCCGGGGGTGACGCGCGTCTCCCCGGGACTCGGGCAGGGGGCTGTCCAGAGCGGCCCGATCACGAGATATCTTGATGTCGAGCAATGTTGCAGACGAGAGACGCAGACTGTGGAGCGGAGCATCCGGTGACTGACTCGACCATCATCTACACGCACACTGACGAGGCCCCGGCCCTCGCGACGTATTCCTTCCTGCCTGTGATCCAGGCCTACGCGTCGACGGCCGGTGTGAATGTCGAGACCCGTGACATCTCCCTGGCCGGTCGGATCATCGCCAGCTTCCCCGAGCACCTCGAGGAGGGGCAGCGGATCGCCGACGCCCTCGCCGAGCTCGGCGAGCTGGCGAAGACGCCGGAAGCGAACATCATCAAGCTGCCCAACATCTCGGCCTCGATCCCGCAGCTGAAGGCCGCGGTCGCCGAGCTCCAGGGCCAGGGCTACGCGCTCCCGGACTACCCGGACGACCCGAAGACCGACGAGGAGCGCGAGGTCCGCGCCCGCTACGACAAGGTCAAGGGCAGCGCCGTCAACCCGGTCCTGCGCGAGGGCAACTCCGACCGCCGCGCCCCCGCCTCGGTCAAGAACTACGCCAAGGCCCACCCGCACCGCATGGGTGCCTGGACCCCCGAGTCGAAGACGAACGTCGCGACCATGGGTGCGAACGACTTCCGCTCGACCGAGAAGTCCGCCGTGATCACCGAGGCCGGCACGCTCCGCATCGAGCACGTCGCCGCCGACGGCGCCACCACCGTCCTGCGCGAGTCCGTACCGGTCCTCGCCGGCGAGGTCGTGGACGCGTCCGTGCTGCACGTCGACGCGCTGCGCACCTTCCTGAACGACCAGATCGAGCGTGCCAAGGCCGAGGGCGTCCTGTTCTCCGTGCACCTCAAGGCCACGATGATGAAGGTCTCCGACCCGATCGTCTTCGGCCACGTGGTCCGCGCCTTCTTCCCGAAGACCTTCGCCCGTTACGGCGAGACCCTGGCCGCCGCCGGCCTGTCCCCGAACGACGGCCTCGGCACCATCCTGAACGGCCTGGGCGCGCTGCCCGACGCCGACGCGATCAAGGCCTCCTTCGACGCCGAGATCGCCGAGGGCCCGGCCCTCGCGATGGTCGACTCGGACAAGGGCATCACCAACCTGCACGTCCCGTCCGACGTCATCGTCGACGCCTCCATGCCGGCCATGATCCGCACCTCCGGCCACATGTGGGGCCCGGACGGCAACGAGGCCGACACCCTCGCGGTCCTCCCGGACAGCAGCTACGCGGGCGTCTACCAGGTCGTCATCGACGACTGCCGCGCCCACGGCGCCTTCGACCCGTCCACCATGGGCTCGGTGCCGAACGTCGGCCTCATGGCGCAGAAGGCCGAGGAGTACGGCAGCCACGACAAGACCTTCGAGATCGCCGCCGCGGGCACCGTCCGCGTCGTCGACGCCGCGGGCAACACCGTCCTGGAGCAGCAGGTCGCGCAGGGCGACATCTTCCGCGCCTGCCAGACCAAGGACGCGCCGATCCAGGACTGGGTCAAGCTCGCCGTCACCCGCGCCCGCGCCACCGGCGTCCCGGCCGTATTCTGGCTCGACGAGGACCGCGCGCACGACGCGCAGCTGATCGCCAAGGTCAAGACGTACCTCGCCGACCACGACACCGACGGTCTCACCATCGAGATCCTGTCCCCGGTCAAGGCCACCGCGTACTCCCTGGAGCGCATCCGCCGCGGCGAGGACACCATCTCGGTGACCGGCAACGTGCTGCGCGACTACCTGACCGACCTCTTCCCCATCCTGGAGCTGGGCACCAGCGCCAAGATGCTGTCGGTCGTCCCGCTGATGAACGGCGGCGGCCTCTTCGAGACCGGCGCCGGCGGCTCCGCCCCGAAGCACGTCCAGCAGCTGGTCAAGGAGGACTACCTGCGCTGGGACTCCCTCGGTGAGTTCCTCGCGCTGGCCGTCTCCTTCGAGCACCTCGCGACCACCACCGGCAACGCCCGCGCCCAGGTGCTGGCCGACACCCTGGACCGCGCGACCGGCACCTTCCTCAACGAGGACAAGTCGCCGAGCCGCAAGCTGGGCGGCATCGACAACCGCGGCAGCCACTTCTACCTCGCCCTGTACTGGGCGCAGGAGCTGGCCAAGCAGACCGACGACGCCGCGCTCGCCGGTGCGTTCGAGGCGCTCGCCAAGACGCTGGGCGAGCAGGAGGAGACCATCGTCGGCGAGCTCATCGCCGTCCAGGGCAACCCGGCCGACATCGGCGGGTACTACCAGCCCGACGCCGCCAAGGCCGCGGCGGTCATGCGGCCGTCCGCGACCTTCAACCAGGCGATCGCGAGCCTCGCGTAAGGCCCGCAGGACACCCTGGGGTTGGGGGGGGGGCGGGGCGCGGGCCGCGGGGGCCGCGCGCGCGTGCGGGCTGGCGGGCGCGGCGCGCGG
>NZ_JBHYVA010000270.1:9202-10230 GCF_042750055.1 Streptomyces sp. NPDC059456 | reverse complement strand
TGAGGGACCGGCACGGCACGGAAGGACAGTGGACTGGCGGGACGCCCCCGGACCCACTCCGACACCGCCCGGCCCGGCCCCCGCCCCCGGTATCCCGTCCGACCGCTCCGCCCCCGGCTACGCATCCCGACCGCCCCCGACCACCAATACCCCTACACCACCGGGTTCTCGCGTACCGCCGCCAGGTCCGAGGAGGTCTTCGACGCGATGAACTCCGTGATGCGGTACGAGCAGACGCCCGCCAGGGTGAACGGGTCTTCCGACGCGATCTTTTCGATCTCCGCGCGGGAGACGCCCCCGGCCAGGATGATGCCGCCCTCGCGCGGGACCTTGCGGCCCGAGGCGAGGAAGACGCCGGAGGCGTAATAGCCGTCCAGCCAGGCGATGTGGGCGTCCAACTCGTCTTCGACTGCTTCGATGGGCGCGGTGTAGGTGAGCTCCATTACGAACATGATCGTCAGGCTACTCTCGCACCATCATGACGAGCGCAAAGACCCCCGCCGACGAGGCCGAGGCCCGGGCGGTACAGGACGAACTCCGCCATCAGGTCGTACTGGACGAGCCCGGCCCGCCGCCCGGGCGCGGGCTGGTCGCGGGTGTGGACGTCGCCTACGACGACGAGCGCGACCTGGTCGCCGCCGCGGCCGTCGTCCTCGACGCCGCCACGCTGGAGGTCGTCGAGGAGGCGACCTCCGTCGGGCACGTCAGCTTCCCGTACGTGCCGGGGCTCCTCGCCTTCCGGGAGCTGCCCACGGTGCTGGCCGCGCTGGACGCGCTCAGCGCCGTCCCCGACCTGGTCGTCTGCGACGGCTACGGGCTCGCCCACCCCCGCGGCTTCGGTCTGGCCTGCCACCTGGGCGTGGTCACCGGGCTGCCCAGCATGGGGGTGGCGAAGAACCCGTTCACGTTCACCCACGAGGAGCCCGGGACCCGGCGCGGCGACGCCGCGCAGCGGGGGGCGGGCGACGCCGCCCCCGTGGGGGGGGGGGGGGGGGAGACAGACAGGGACAGAGACAGGGAGAGGGTAG
>NZ_JBHYVA010000270.1:0-9192 GCF_042750055.1 Streptomyces sp. NPDC059456 | reverse complement strand
CGTGGCCACGGGGCTGCCCAGCAGGGGGGTGGCGAACACCCCGTACACGGACACACCCGAGGCGCCCGGGCCCCGGCGCGGCGACGCCGCGCCGCTGGTCGCGGCCGACGGCGCCGTCGTCGGGCGGGCGCTGCGCACGCAGGACGGGATCAAGCCGGTGTACGTCTCCGTGGGCCACCGGGTCTCGCTCGACAACGCCTGCGCCCACGCGCTCGCGCTGAGCCCCCGTTTCCGGATCCCCGAGTCCACGCGGCACGCCGACTCGCTGTGCAGGCGGGCCCTGCGCGAAGCCTCCTGACCCCCGACGCCGCCCCCCGACGCAGGCACCCCCCGACGCAGGCCCCCCGACACCGGCCGCGCCCCGGCGCCCCCGGCCCTTACCGCACCGGCGCCCCCGGCCCTTACCGCACCGCCACCACCCGGAAGCGGATGCCGGCCTTCTGGAGGCGGTCCAGCAGGGCGTCGCCCATCGCCACCGCGGTGGTGAGCTGGCCGGCGCGCTCCGGCAGGGCGTCGTACGCGAGGCACAGCGCCGATTCCGCCAGCATCTTGGCGGTCTCGCCGTAGCCCGGGTCGCCGCCCGAGACCTCGGTGAACACGCGGCGGCCGCCGCCCTCGCCCACGAAGCGGACCGTGAACCAGCTGCGTGCCCGGCGCTCCGCGTCCGGCCCGCTGCCCGGCTGCCAGCGGCCCATCAGCCACCGTCGCGCCGCCGGGAGCTGGGCCATGGCCACCGTCGCGCCGATCGCGGCCACACCGCCGACGGCGACCGGGAGGTGCTTGACCGAGGCGTACTGCCGGTAGCGGAAGTCCGGGCCGTACCGCTCCAGCGCCGCCGCCGAGCGGGTCACGACGCGGGGGTCCAGGGTCGGCAGCGGCAGCGCCCAGGTGCCGGTCTCCCGGCTGTACCGCGGTGCGCCGAGGGGGCCGCGTACGCGCCGCTCCGGCAGCCGGGGCTCGTGCAGGCGGCGCTCGTGCGCGGCGGCCAGCGTCTGTGTTCCGCGGCCCATGGCCGTCAGGGCGGAGGCGAGGGTCCCGCCGGAGAAGGCGGCGTTGGACCGCATGAACCCGTCCACCCGGAGCGGGACGCCGTCCGGCAGCTGTCCCACGGTGAAGTACGCGCCGAGGTCGGCCGGGATCGAGTCGAAGCCGCAGGCGTGCACCAGGCGCGCGCCGCTCTCCCGGGCCCGGGCGTCGTGCCGGACGTACGTCCGGTCCACGAACTCCGGCTCGCCGGTGAGGTCCACGTAGTCCGTGCCGGCCTCCGCGCAGGCGGCGACGAGCTCCGCGCCGTACAGGACGTACGGTCCGACGGTGGTGGCCAGGACCCGGGTGGAGGCGGCGAGTTCCCGTACGGCGGTCGCGTCCGCGGCGTCCACGCGCAGCAGTGGGAGCGACGCGCAGCCGGGGTGGAGTGCGGCCAGGCGTTCGCGCAGCCGCTCCAGTTTCCCGAGGTCGCGGCCGGCGAGGGCCCACCGGCAGTCGGCGGGGGCGTGCGCGGCGAGGTACTCGGCGGTGAGGGCTCCGACGAACCCGGTCGCCCCGAAGAGCACCACGTCATGGGGCCGGCCCGTGTCCCCGTCCCGGTGCGCGTCCCCGTCCCGGCCCGTGTCCCGGTCCCGTTCGTGTCCCGCGGCTCCGTCGGTCTGCCGAACCTCTTCGTCCATCAGGGCTCCTCCCCGCTGCTGTCGGTGGCCGAGGCTAGCGCGCGGCGCGTGCCGGACGAACAGCGCCTCGCGGCCGGCCGGACTGCCGTGACCGGAGGTCGGCGCTAGCGTGAGGACCGACTGCGAGTGCGAGCAGGTGCGACCTGTGCCGAGCGGAGGCGTCCATGAGGACTGCGGTGCGCAAGTGGGAGGCGGTGCGGGAGTTTGCCCGGGGACTGCCGGAGGCCGCGGAGGAATTCCCCTGGGGTCCCGAGGACTGCGTGGTGAAGGTCAACAAGAAGATCTTCGTGTTCCTGGGCAACGCCGACGGCCCCCGGCCGCCGGGAATCTCCGTGAAGCTCAAGGACGAGGCGCTGCACGGCCATGCCATGACCGCGCCCGGGGCGGAGCCGACCGGGTACGGGCTGGGGAAGGCCGGATGGGTCTCGCTGCCGTTGGGGGAGAAGGGTGCGCCCTCCCTCGACGTGTTGTGCGAGTGGGTCGAGGAGAGCTACCGCACGGTCGCCCTCAAACGGCACCTGAAGGAACTCGACGCACGAAACGAGTCAACCGGCTAAGCGGTTGCTCTTGTGCTGAGTGGAACGCGTTCCTAGCATCGCTGGTGTTACATCGGTTGTGTCACACAGGTGGCGGCGGTGGCGCCGGGGATGCTGGGGGCTCGATGGCAGTGACAGGGAACGTGCCCGGCAGCGGCCCGCTCGCGGGCGTGCGCGTCGTCGAACTGGCGGGCATCGGCCCGGGCCCGTTCGCCGCCATGCTCCTCGCCGACCTGGGCGCGGACGTCGTACGGGTGGACCGCCCCGGCGGCGGCGCCCTCGCGGTCGACCCGGCCTACGACGTCACCAACCGCGGCAAGCGCTCCGTCCTGATCGACCTGAAGGCAGCCGGCGGTCCCGCCCGCGTGCTGGATCTGGTCGAGCGGGCCGACGTGCTGATCGAGGGGCTGCGCCCCGGGGTCGCGGAGCGGCTCGGCGTCGGCCCCGCCGACTGCCACGCCCGGAACCCCGGGCTGGTCTACGGCCGGATGACGGGCTGGGGCCAGGACGGCCCGCTCGCGCACACCGCCGGGCACGACATCGCGTACATCGCCGTCACCGGCGCCCTCGGCATGATCGGGAACCCGGGCGAGCCGCCGGCCGTCCCCGCGAACCTGGTCGGGGACTACGCGGGCGGCTCGCTGTACCTGGTCATCGGCGTCCTCGCGGCCCTCCGGCACGCGCAGACCCCCGGCGGCGCGGGCCAGGTCGTGGACGCGGCCATCGTCGACGGCACCGCACACCTCACCGCCATGATCCACGGGATGATGGCGGCCGGCGGCTGGCAGGACCGGCGCGGGGCCAACCTCCTCGACGGCGGCTGCCCCTTCTACGGCACGTACGAGACCTCCGACGGCGGGTACATGGCGGTCGGCGCCCTGGAGCAGCAGTTCTACGACACCTTCGTCGAGCTGCTCGGCATCGGGGAACAGGCCCCGGCCCGCAAGGACGTGGCCCGCTGGGGCGAGCTCCGCGAGACGGTCGCCGCCCGCTTCAAGTCCCGTACGCGCCAGGAGTGGACGGTGGTCTTCGAGGGCTCCGACGCCTGCGTGGCGCCCGTACTGTCCCTCGGCGAGGCGCCGCTCCACCCGCACCTGGCCGCCCGCGGGACCTTCACCGAGTCCGGCGGGATCACCCAGCCCGCCCCCGCCCCGCGGTTCTCCGCGACCCCGACCCGCGTCACCTCCGGACCCGCCCGGCCGGGAGCGCACACCGAGTCCGTGGCCGCCGACTGGGACGTGCCGGCCCTGCTCACGAAGGACGACTGATGGAACTGTCCATGATGCTGGACTACGCGGGGGACCCGCGCCGGGCCGCCGACGAGGCGGCGGCGCTGGAGGCGGCCGGGCTCGACGCCGTGTGGGTCGCCGAGGCCTGGGGCTTCGACTCCCCGACGATCATGGGCTATCTGGCGGCCCGTACCGAGCGGATGAAGATCGGCTCGGCCATCCTCAACGTCTACTCCCGCACGCCCGCCCTCATCGCCCAGACGGCGGCCGGACTCGACGCGGTCTCCGGCGGCCGCGCGCTCCTGGGCCTGGGCGCCTCCGGCCCGCAGGTCGTCGAGGGCTGGCACGGGAAGCCGTACGACAAGCCGCTCGGCCGGACCCGGGAGACCGTCGAGCTGTGCCGCCGGATCTGGCGCCGCGAGACGATCGACCACCACGGCATCACCGACATGCCCCTGCCGCCCGAGAAGGGCGGCCGGCACGGCAAGCCGCTGAAGATCCTCACCCGGCCGGTGCGCGACGCGGTCCCCGTCCACATCGCCTCGCTCGGTCCCGCCAACGTGCGGATGACGGCCGAGATCGCCGACGGCTGGCTGCCCACCCTGTTCATCCCGGAGAAGGCCCGCGCGGTGTGGGGGAGCGCCCTCGCCGAGGGCGCGGCCCTGCGCGACCCCGGGCTCGGCCCGCTGCAGACCGTGGCGGGCGGACTCCTCGCGATCGGCGAGGACGCGGCCGCCGTACGGGACCTCGCGCGCCCGCAGATCGCGCTGTACGTCGGCGGCATGGGCGCCGTCGGCAAGAACTTCTACAACGACCTCGCCGTCGCCTACGGGTACGAGGAGGAGGCCCGGAAGATCCAGGAGCTCTACCTCTCCGGCCGCAAGCGCGACGCCGCGGCGGCCGTCCCGGACGAGTTCTGCGAACTCATGACGCTGTGCGGGCCCGAGGGCTACGTGCGCGAGCGCGTCGAGGCCTTCCGGGAGGCCGGCGTCACCATGCTCAACGTCACACCCGTCGGTGCCGAGCCGGCCCGGCTGATCGAAACCGTCAAGAGCTGGCTCTAGGGGGCCCCGATGCAACGCCGCATCTTCGACGCCGACCACGAGGCGTTCCGCGAAACGGTCCGCACCTTCCTCACCAAGGAGGTGCTGCCGCACTACGAGCAGTGGGAGAAGGACGGCATCGTCAGCCGCGAGGCCTGGCGTGCCGCCGGCCGGCAGGGCCTGCTGGGCCTGGCCGTCCCCGAGGAGTACGGGGGCGGCGGGAACACCGACTTCCGGTACGCCGCCGTGATCGCCGAGGAGTTCACCCGGGCCGGCGCGGCGGGCCTCGCGATCGGCCTGCACAACGACGTCATCGGCCCGTACCTGACCTCGCTCGCCACCGAGGAGCAGAAGCGGCGCTGGCTGCCCGGCTTCTGCTCCGGCGAGACCATCACGGCGATCGCGATGACCGAACCGGGCGCGGGCTCCGACCTCCAGGGGATCCGGACCAGCGCGGAGGACCGGGGCGACCACTGGGTGCTCAACGGCTCCAAGACCTTCATCTCCAACGGCATCCTCGCCGACCTGGTGATCGTGGTCGCCAAGACCACCCCGGAGGGCGGGGCGCACGGCCTGTCGCTGCTGGTCGTCGAGCGGGGCACCGAGGGCTTCGAACGCGGCCGCAACCTCGACAAGATCGGCCAGAAGGCGCAGGACACCGCCGAGCTGTTCTTCCACGACGTGCGCGTCCCCAAGGAGAACCTGCTGGGCGAGCTGAACGGCGCCTTCGTGCACCTGATGACCAACCTCGCGCAGGAGCGGATGGGCATCGCGATGGCCGGCATCGCCGCCGCCGAGCACCTGCTGGAGATCACCACCCGGTACGTGAAGGAGCGCGAGGCCTTCGGGCGGCCGCTCTCCAAGCTCCAGCACATCCGGTTCGAGATAGCGGAGATGGCCACCGAGTGCGCCGTCACCCGCACGTTCCTGGACCGCTGCATCGTCGACCACTCCAACGGCGAGCTGGACCACGTCCACGCCTCGATGGCCAAGTGGTGGGCGACGGAACTCCAGAAGCGGGTCGCCGACCGCTGCCTGCAACTGCACGGCGGATACGGCTACATGAGCGAATATCCGGTCGCCCGGGCCTTCACCGACGGCCGCATCCAGACCATCTACGGCGGCACGACCGAGATCATGAAAGAGATCATCGGCCGTTCCCTGCTCGGATAACTCCCCCTCGAAAGGCTTGACCAGTGAGCACCGAAGCTTACGTATACGACGCGATCCGCACGCCGCGCGGCCGCGGCAAGGCCAACGGCGCCCTGCACGGCACCAAGCCGATCGACCTGGTCGTCGGCCTCACCCACGCGCTGCGCGAGCGCAACCCCGGCCTGGACCCGGCCACCATCGACGACATCGTCCTCGGCGTGGTCGGCCCGGTCGGCGACCAGGGCTCCGACATCGCCCGCATCGCGGCCATCGCCGCAGGGCTCCCGGACACCGTCGCCGGTGTACAGGAGAACCGCTTCTGTGCCTCGGGCCTGGAGGCCGTCAACCTGGCCGCCGCCAAGGTCCGCTCCGGCTGGGAGGACCTCGTCCTCGCGGGCGGCGTGGAGTCCATGTCCCGCGTCCCGATGGCCTCCGACGGCGGCGCCTGGTTCAACGACCCGATGACCAACTGGGACACCGGCTTCGTCCCCCAGGGCATCGGCGCCGACCTGATCGCCACCATCGAGGGCTTCTCCCGCCGCGACGTGGACGAGTACGCCGCCCTCTCCCAGGAGCGGGCCGCCGCCGCCATCAAGGACGGCCGCTTCGCGAAGTCCGTGGTCCCGGTCACCGACCGCAACGGCCTGGTCGTCCTGGAGCACGAGGAGTTCGTCCGTCCCGGCACCACCGCCGACACCCTCGCGGGGCTCAAGCCGTCCTTCGCGGACATCGGCGACCTCGGCGGCTTCGACGCCGTCGCCCTGCAGAAGTACCACTGGATCGAGAAGATCGACCACGTCCACCACGCCGGCAACTCCTCCGGCATCGTCGACGGCGCCTCGCTCGTCGCCATCGGCACCCGCGAGGCCGGCGAGCGCAACGGCCTGGCGCCCCGCGCCCGCATCGTGTCGGCCGCCGTGTCCGGCTCCGAGCCCACCATCATGCTCACCGGCCCCGCCCCGGCCACCCGCAAGGCCCTCGCCAAGGCCGGCCTGACCATCGACGACATCGACCTGATCGAGATGAACGAGGCCTTCGCCGGCGTCGTCCTGCGCTTCGTCAAGGACATGGGCGTCTCCCTCGACAAGGTCAACGTCAACGGCGGCGCGATCGCGCTCGGCCACCCGCTCGGCGCCACCGGCGCGATGCTGCTCGGCACCGTCATCGACGAACTGGAGCGCCAGGACAAGCGCTACGGGCTCGTCACCCTCTGCGTCGGCGGCGGCATGGGCGTCGCCACCGTCGTCGAGCGCCTCTGAACCCGTCCTGAACCCTGATCCCGCCTCCGATACGAAAGCAGTGACCATGAGCGAGTCCACCACGATCCGCTGGGAACAGGACGAGACCGGCGTCGTCACCCTGACCCTCGACGACCCCAACCAGTCCGCCAACACGATGAACCAGGCCTTCAAGGACTCCATCGCGGCGATCGCCGACCGCGCCGAGGCCGAGAAGGACTCCATCCGCGGCATCATCTACACCTCCGCCAAGAAGACCTTCTTCGCGGGAGGCGACCTCAAGGACATGATCGGGCTGCGCCCCGAGCACGCACAGGTCGCCTTCGACACCGGCACCGAGATCAAGCGATCGCTGCGCCGCATCGAGACCCTCGGCAAGCCCGTCGTCGCCGCCGTCAACGGCGCCGCCCTGGGCGGCGGGTACGAGATCTGCCTCGCCTCCCACCACCGCGTCGCCCTCGACGCCCCCGGCTCCAAGATCGGCCTGCCCGAGGTCACCCTCGGCCTGCTCCCGGCCGGCGGCGGCGTCACCCGTACCGTGCGCCTGATGGGCATCGCCGACGCGCTGCTCAAGGTGCTGCTCCAGGGCACCCAGTACAACCCGCAGCGCGCCCTGGACAACGGCCTCGTGCACGAACTGGCCGCCACCCCCGAGGAGATGCTCGCCAAGGCCCGCGCCTTCATCGACGCGAACCCCGAGTCCAGGCAGCCCTGGGACGTTCCCGGCTACAAGATCCCCGGCGGTACGCCGTCCAACCCGCGCTTCGCCGCCAACCTCCCGGCGTTCCCCGCCAACCTGAAGAAGCAGCTGAACGGCGCCCCGTACCCGGCCCCGCGCAACATCCTGGCCTGCGCCGTCGAGGGCGCCCAGGTGGACTTCGAGACCGCGCTGACCATCGAGGCCCGCTACTTCACCGAGCTGGTCACCGGGCAGACCGCCAAGAACATGATCCAGGCGTTCTTCTTCGACCTCCAGGCCGTCAACGCCGGCCGCAGCCGCCCGCAGGGCATCGAGCCGCGACAGGTCCGCAAGGTCGCCGTCCTCGGCGCCGGCATGATGGGCGCCGGCATCGCGTACTCCTGCGCCCGCGCGGGCATCGAGGTGGTGCTCAAGGACGTCACCCCCGAGGCCGCGGCCAAGGGCAAGGCGTACTCCGAGGGCCTGCTCGACAAGGCGTTCGCCCGCGGCCGTACGACCGAGGCCCAGCGCGCCGAACTCCTCGCCCGGATCACGCCGACCGCCGAGGCCGCCGACCTGGCCGGCTGCGACGCCGTCATCGAGGCCGTCTTCGAGGACACCTCCCTCAAGCACAAGGTGTTCCAGGAGATCCAGGACGTCATCGCCCCGGACGCACTGCTGTGCTCCAACACCTCCACGCTGCCCATCACGGGCCTCGCGGAAGGCGTTTCGCGCCCCGAGGACTTCATCGGACTGCACTTCTTCTCGCCCGTCGACAAGATGCCGCTCGTGGAGATCATCAAGGGTGAGCGCACCGGCGACGAGGCCATCGCCCGCGCCTTCGACCTCGTACGGCAGATCAACAAGACCCCGATCGTGGTCAACGACTCGCGCGGGTTCTTCACCTCGCGCGTCATCGGCCAGTTCATCAACGAGGGCGTGGCGATGGTCGGCGAGGGCATCGAGCCCGCGTCCGTCGAGCAGGCCGCCGCCCAGGCCGGCTACCCGGCCAAGGTGCTCTCCCTGATGGACGAGCTCACCCTCACCCTCCCGCGCAAGATCCGCAACGAGACCCGCAAGGCCTTCGAGGCCGAGGGCCGCACCTGGACCGCGCACCCCGCGGACGCGGTCATCGACCGGATGGTCGACGAGTTCGGCCGCCCCGGCCGCAGCGGCGGAGCCGGGTTCTACGCGTACGACGAGGCCGGCAAGCGCGCCGGCATCTGGCCCGGCCTGCGCGAGCACTTCGCCAGGCCGGACGCGGAGATCCCCTTCGAGGACATGAAGGAGCGGATGCTGTTCTCCGAGGCCCTGGACACCGTCCGCTGCCTCGACGAAGGCGTGCTGACCTCGATCGCCGACGCCAACATCGGCTCCATCATGGGGATCGGCTTCCCGGCCTGGACCGGCGGCGTGATCCAGTACATCAACGGCTACGAGGGCGGCCTGCCCGGCTTCGTAGCCCGCTCCCGCGAACTGGCCGAGAAGTACGGCGAGCGCTTCACCCCGCCGGCCTCGCTGGTCGAGAAGGCCGGGCGCGGCGAGACGTACGCCGACTGACCGCGGCGCGGGCGGTGTTCACCCGGAGCCCGCGGGGGGGGGGGGGGGCGCGGGGGGGCGGGGGTGGGGGGGGGGTGAGAACAAACAC
>NZ_JBHYVA010000269.1:0-10277 GCF_042750055.1 Streptomyces sp. NPDC059456 | reverse complement strand
CTGGCTGGTGCTCTTCGAGGCCAGGAACAAGGTCCTGCTCGCGCCCTCGGCCGTGGGGGGGCGGCGCGTGGAGGTAGCGGGTATAACCCCGCGCCCCCCCCGCCCGGGGCGCGCCCCCCCGAACGGCTGGCGGCGCACGTCCTGCGCGTCGCCGGCCTCCCCCTCCCCGTCTTGGAGCACGCATGAACCGCTGGAGCGACCGCACCGTCCTGGTCACCGGAGCCGAGGGGTTCATCGGGTCCACCCTGGTCGACCTGCTCGTGGAGCGGGGCGCGCGGGTGCGCGCCTTCGTCCACTACAAGCCGTACGCGCAGAGGGGCCACCTGGCGCGGTACCTCGCCGACCCCGACGGCCCGGTCGAGACGTGGGCGGGCGACATCCGCGACGCGGGCCGGGTCAGCGACGCGGTGGAGGGCTGCGACACCGTGTTCCACCTGGCGGCGCTGATCGGCATCCCGTACAGCTACGCCTCGCCGGGCGCGTACGTCCAGACGAACGTGACCGGTACGGAGAACATGGCGGAGGCCTGCCGTCGCCACGGGGTGCGCCGCCTGGTGCACACGTCCACCAGCGAGGTCTACGGGACGGCCCTGACGGCCCCGATCGCCGAGACGCACCCGCTCCAGCCGCAGTCCCCGTACTCGGCGTCGAAGATCGGCGCGGACATGATGGCGCTGTCGTTCCACCACGCGTTCGAACTGCCGGTGACGGTGGTGCGGCCGTTCAACACGTACGGCCCCCGCCAGTCGGCGCGGGCCGTGATCCCGACGATCCTGGCGCAGCTGCACGCGGGCTCGCGGGAGATCAGGCTGGGCTCCCTCGCCCCCACCCGGGACTTCACGTACGTGACGGACACGGCGGAGGGGTTCCTCGCGGTGGCGGAGTGCGACCGGGCGCTGGGCGAGGTGGTCAACCTCGGCACGGGCCAGGAGATCTCGGTCGGGGACCTGGCCCGGGCCCTGATCAGGGCCTCCGGCCGGGAGGCGTCGGTGGTCGTGGACGAGAGCCGTCTGCGTCCTGCGGGCAGCGAGGTCCAGCGGCTGCTGTCGGACAACTCCCGTGCCCGGGACTGGGCGGGCTGGACCCCGCGGGTCTCCCTGGAGGAGGGCCTGTCCCACACCTCGGCATGGATCGCCCGGAACCTCCCGCTCTTCGCCCCGTCCCAGTACCAGGTCTGACCCCGGGACGCGGCCACCGCTGCCGCCGGGACAGCGGGGGGGGCCGGGGGGTCGGGGGGGGGGTCGAGGGCGGGGGCCGGGCCCCCCCGGCGCCCCCCCCCCCGGGGGCCGGGGGCCGGGGGCGGCCCCCGGGGTGCCGGGGCGGGGGCCGAAGGGCGGGCCGGGGGCCGAAGGGCGGGCCGGGGGCCGAAGGGCGGGGCGGGTCAGGTGCTGCGGAGGCTGCGGACGTCCAGGTGGCGCAGGACGCGGTCCACGATCTCCGGGTCGGCGCCGGGCTCGCTGCGTGCGGCCAGCACCTCGTGCCGCGCCGCCGACATCATCTCCCGCTGGATCCGCTGGACGTGGCGGATCCGCTCCACCCGCTTCGCGTACGCCTCCCGCCGTTCCTCGTCCACCATGTCGGGGCTGATCCTGGCCCCCACGTCGTAGGCCCGCCGGTACAGCACCTCCACGAGGTCCGCCGGGAGGTCCTCCACCTCCTCGATCTCCTTCAGCCTGCGCTTCGCGGCCTTCGCCGCGCGGATCGCCAGCCGCCGCTCCGTCTCCCGCTCGGCGTCCTCGTCCGCCTCCACCCCCAGCCTCCCCACCAGCCACGGCAGCGTCAGCCCCTGGCACACCAGCGTCACCATGATCACGGCGAACGCGATGAAGATGATCTGGTCCCTCGCCGGGAATGGCGCCCCGCCCTCCACCCGCAGCGGAATGGCCAGCGCCAGCGCCACCGAGGCCACCCCCCGCATCCCGGCCCACCACATCACCACGCTCTCCCGCCAGCTCAGCGGGATCTCCTCGGCGTAGTCGCGCCGCTTGTGCAGCCGCTTGGCCAGCCACCCGGCCGGCAGCAGCCACGCCAGCCGTACGAGGACCACGACCGCGATCACGGCGGCCGCCCACCCCGCCATCTCCGCCACGCGGCCCTTCGCGACGCCGAAGACGTTGTGCAGCTCCAGCCCGATCAGCCCGAACGCCACGCCCGTGACGAGCATGTCCACGACCTCCCAGAAGGTGTGCCCGGCGAGCCGCCCCAGCACGTCGTCCGCGTCGCTCGCGTACTCCGCGAGGAACAGCGCCGTCGTCAGCACGGCCAGTACCCCCGACCCCTTGAGCTCCTCGGCCACGACGTACGACACGAACGGCACGAGCAGCGTCAGCCCGATCTGGAGCGTGGCGTCGTCGAGCCGTCCCATGAGGGCGTTGGTGGCCCACCCCAGGAGCAGGCCGACGCCGACGGCGACCACGGCGGAGAGCACGAACTCCCCCAGCGCGTCGGGCCAGGAGAAGCTGCCGCTGACGGCGGCGGCGATGGCCACGTGGTAGAGCACGATCGCGGTGACGTCGTTGAACAGGCCCTCGCCCTCCAGGATCGACACCATGCGGCGCGGCAGCCCGAGGGATCCGGCGACGGCGGTCGCGGCGACGGGGTCGGGCGGGGCCACGAGCGCGCCGAGTGCGACGGCGGCGGCGAGCGGCAGTGCGGGGACGACGGCGTACGCGACGGCGGCGACGGCGGCGGTCGTGACGAACACGAGGGCCACGGCGAGCAGGAAGATGGGCCGGACATTGGCGGCGAACTGCCGCCACGAGGTGCGCTGCGCCGAGGCGTAGAGCAGTGGGGGCAGCAGGAGCGGGAGGATGTACTCGGGCGGGATGTCGACGTTCGGCACGGCCGGTACGAGGGCCAGTGCCGCCCCGCCGATGGTCATCAGGACGGGCGCGGGCAGCCCGAGCCGGTCCCCGAGCGGCACGGTGACCACGGCTCCGAGCAGCAGCACGAACAGCAGAGCAAGCTGATCCACTCCCCCACCCTGCCAGGCCGCTGCCGCCGAGCCGTGCGGTCGGGGGCCGCAGCCGCGTGTCGGCACCCCGGGCGCCGGCGGGCCCGTGCGGGGCCGGCGCCGTCCGCCGAGCGGCACCTTCACCGGGGTGGGTGGGGGTGGGGCCGCGCGCCCCCCCCCCCCCCCCCCGCGGGGGCCCCCCCCCCCCCCCCCCCCAGAAGGGGAGAAGGGCGGGAAGGGGACCGGCCCCCGCGGGGAAACCGGTCAGCCCCGGCTACGGGAGCGTGCGCCGCATCGACCGGTGCGGGATGCCCGCGTCCTCGAACTCCGGGCCGTAGGCCACGTATCCCAGTCGCTCGTAGAACCCGAGCGCGTGCGTCTGCGCGCCCAGGTCGACCGCGGCGAGGCCCAGCCGGGCGGCCTCCGCCTCGATCGCCCGGACCAGGGCCACTCCCACGCCCAGCCCGCGCGCGGACTCGGTGACGGCGAGCCGGCCGAGGGAGCCGGCCGTCGGGTCGCCCGTCTTGGCCAGGGCGGCCGGCCCGTGGAGCAGCCGGCCGGTGCCGAGCGGTTCCCCGCCGGGCCCCTCGGCGAGCACGTGCACCGCGTCCGCGTCGTACGCGTCGTACTCGATCGACTCGGGCACGGACTGCTCGATGACGAACACCTCGGTCCGTACCGCGAAGCACGCCCGCAGGTCGGCCTCCGAGGAGGCGACCCTGACGGTGAAGGCCGTCACTCGCTCTCGGCCCGGATCACGTCCAGCGCGTGCTGGAGGTCCGCCGGGTAGGTGCTCTCGAACTCCACCCACCGGCCGTCCGACGGGTGCTCGAAGCCGAGGCGTACGGCGTGCAGCCACTGGCGGGTCAGGCCCAGCCGCTTGGCGACGGTCGGGTCGGCGCCGTAGGTGAGGTCTCCGACGCACGGGTGCCGGTGCGCGGACATGTGGACGCGGATCTGGTGCGTGCGCCCGGTCTCCAGCTTGATGTCGAGCAGGGAGGCCGCGCGGAAGGCCTCGATCAGGTCGTAGTGGGTGACGGACGGCTTGCCGTCCTGGGTGACGGCCCACTTGTAGTCCGCGCTGGGGTGGCGGCCGATGGGGGCGTCGATGGTGCCGCTCATCGGGTCCGGGTGGCCCTGGACCAGCGCGTGGTAGCGCTTGTCCACGACCCGCTCGCGGAACTGGTTCTTCAGCGAGGTGTACGCGCGCTCGGACTTGGCGACGGCCATCAGGCCGGAGGTGCCGACGTCGAGGCGGTGCACGATGCCCTGGCGCTCGGACGCGCCGGAGGTGGAGATGCGGTAGCCGGCGGCGGCAAGACCGCCGATGACGGTGGTGCCGGTCCAGCCGGGGCTCGGGTGGGCGGCGACGCCCACCGGCTTCATGATGACGACGATGTCGTCGTCGTCATGGACGATCTCCATGCCGGGGACGGGCTCGGCGACGACCTCGACCGGCCGCGGCGGCGCGGGCATCTCGACTTCGAGCCAGGCACCGCCGTGCACGCGCTCGGACTTCCCGACGACGCTGCCGTCGACCGACACCTTCCCCGCCGCGGCGAGCTCGGCCGCCTTCGTCCGGGAAAAACCGAACATACGGGCGATGGCGGCGTCGACGCGCTCGCCTTCGAGGCCATCGGGAACGGGCAGGGTGCGGATCTCGGGAATCGTACTCACCCGTCGAGTATGCAGGACTCGACGGCACGGCAGTTCCGCGATCAGTGGGCGACGGCCCCGCGATCAGTCCTTGTGGACCGTGCCGTCAGGGTCCAGACCCTTGAACGAGAGCAGCACGATCAGGATGCCGCCGCACACGATCGCCGAGTCCGCCAGGTTGAAGACGGCGAAGTGGGCGGGGGCGATGAAGTCGACGACGGCCCCGCGGAACACCCCCGGCGAACGGAAGATCCGGTCGGTGAGGTTGCCCAGCGCACCGCCCAGCAGCAGGCCCAGGGCGATCGCCCACGGCAGGCTGTAGAGCTTCCGGGACAGCCGCACGATCACGATGATCACCGTGGCCGCGATGCAGGTGAAGATGATGGTGAAGGCCTCGCCGAAGCCGAAGGCGGCGCCCGGGTTGCGGATCGCCTCGAACTTCAGCAGGTCGCCGATGATCCGGATCGGCGGCTGGTGCTCCAGCTTCGCCACGACCAGCATCTTGCTGCCGAAGTCGAGCAGGTAGGCGAGCAGCGCGACGACGAGCAGCGCGACGATCCGCCGGCGCCCCTTGGGCGCGACGGACTCCGGCTGGGCGCCTTCCCCGATCTCCGGCGTACCGATGATGCTCTCCGCCTCTGCCACGTGAGTCCCTCTGCTGGCTCGAACCAGGTTGCCGACGGCACAGCCGTGCCAGGTTCCTGGACCCTGACGAGACACGAGGGTACGTCAGGGTCCGTCCGGGGCGCCGCCCGGCCCGTACCACCTCGCCGCGGACTCAGTGCCGGCTCAGTGCCGCCGCTCCTGCTTCTGCTTGCAGTCCACGCACAGCGTCGCGCGCGGGAAGGCCTGCATCCTGGCCTTCCCGATGGGCCGGCCGCAGTTCTCGCAGAGCCCGTACGTACCCGCCTCCAGCCGCTCCAGGGCCCGCTCGGACTGTTCGAGCATCTCGCGGGCGTTCGCGGCGAGGGCCAGCTCGGACTCGCGGGTGATGTTCTTCGTGCCGGTGTCGGCCTGGTCGTCGCCCGCGCCGTCCCCGGAGTCGCGCATCAGGCCCGAGATGGCCTCGTCGGAGGCCTGCAGCTCGTTGCGCAGCCGCAGGACCTCGCTCTGCAGCTCGTTGCGCGCCTCGGTCACCTCTTCCGGGGTCCAGGGGTCCTCGCCGGGCCGTACGGCCAGCTCGCCCGGCGCCAGGCCCGCCGTGGCCCTGGCCTTCGGCAGGCCGCTGGTGGCGGCCGCAGCCGTCTTCCTGGCCGTGCCGGTGCTCTTCTTGGCAACCACTTTCCGGGCTCCCGTCTGTTGCGCGGCGTGCGCCGCCCCCTCGGCCCCGGCCGCCTTGGCCGTGGCCTTCCTCGCGGTCGTCTTCCCGACGCCGGTCGCCTTCTTCACGGCCGCCGTGGCGACGGCCGTCGTGTTCACGGCCGGGCTCTTCCCGGCCGGGGCCTTCGCGGCGGACACCTTCCCGGCGGCCTCCTTGCCGGTCGCCTTGGCAGCCGTCCCGGCGGTCGCCTTCGCGGCCGCCTTGCCGGCCGTCTTGGCGGTCGCCCTGGCGGGCTTGCCGGCCGGCGCCCTGCCGGCCGCATCGACCGTCGTCTTCTTCCCGGCCGCCTTCTTCACCGCCGCCCCGGCCGCCGGCTCCTCGGCCGTCTTCTTCCCGGCCGTGGTCTTCTTGCCGGCCGTGGCCTTTCCGACAGCCTTCTCGGCAGTTCTCCCGGCGGTCTTCTTCGCCACCATGGCCGCGGCCCCTTCACATACTGTGATCTTGCTCGCGAATCGTGCCGGAACGATAAATCGACTCCGGCCTCGCGGCAACGGGGCACGCGTCCGTCGATGCCAACCTGCATCCGTTGTGCCCAGCAGGAAGCCAGGTAATCCGCCACTCCCGTCACACCGGACCCCGGACCGGCACATCGGCCCGTTCGGGTCACACGGCACCCCCGTCCGGAGCACGGCACGGGCCCGCCGCACCCCCGCCGCGACCCCCCGTAAACCGGTCTGCCGAGCGGGCCCCCGCCCCGTACACTGGGCCCAGCGAAAGGCATGGACGGGGACGAGTAGCGTCGGACGCAGCCATGAGCGACCCGGGGACGGTGAGAGCCCGGGGGCGAGCGCGATGCGAAGGATCACCCCTGAGCCGCCGGAAGAAAGCCGTACGGATCCCGCCCGGATCCCGCGCGGCGAGTAGAACCGGCTTCGCACCCCAATGAGGGGGCCACCGGATCCGTCCGGCGGCCAAGGAGGGTGGTACCGCGGGAGCAGCAGTCGGCTCTCGTCCCTCCGGACGGAAGCGACACCCCGCCGGAGGAAGAGTTCAGCCTCATGACCACACCGCCGCAGTACCGCCCGGTACCCGCCCAGGTCGACCTGCCTGCCCTCGAGCACGCCGTCCTCGACTTCTGGCGCGAGAGCAAGACCTTCGCCAAGACGCTGGAGCAGTCCGAGGGACGCCCCGAGTGGGTCTTCTACGAGGGCCCGCCCACCGCGAACGGCATGCCCGGCGCGCACCACATCGAGGCCCGCGTCTTCAAGGACGTCTTCCCCCGGTTCCGCACGATGCGCGGCTACCACGTCGCCCGCAAGGCCGGCTGGGACTGCCACGGCCTGCCCGTCGAGCTCGCCGTCGAGAAGGAACTCGGCTTCAACGGCAAGCAGGACATCGAGGCGTACGGCATCGCCGAGTTCAACGCCAAGTGCCGCGAGTCCGTGACCCGCCACACCGACGCGTTCACCGAGCTCACGACCCGGATGGGCTACTGGGTCGACCTGGACGACGCGTACCGGACCATGGACCCCGAGTACGTCGAGTCCGTGTGGTGGTCGCTGAAGGAGATCTTCAACAAGGGCCTGCTGACCCAGGACCACCGCGTCGCCCCCTGGTGCCCGCGCTGCGGCACCGGCCTCTCGGACCACGAGCTGGCGCAGGGCTACGAGACGGTCGTGGACCCGTCCGTCTACGTCCGCTTCCCGCTGACCTCCGGCCCGCTCGCCGGCGAGGCGGCCCTGCTGGTGTGGACGACGACCCCCTGGACCCTGGTGTCCAACACGGCGGTCGCGGCCCACCCCGAGGTCACCTACGTGGTCGCCACGGACGGCAACGAGAAGCTCGTCGTGGCCCAGCCGCTGCTGGAGAAGTCCCTCGGCGAGGGCTGGGAGGCCACCGGCCAGACCTTCACCGGCAAGGAGATGGAGCGCTGGACGTACCAGCGCCCGTTCGAGCTCGTGGAGTTCCCCGAGCCCGCCCACTACGTCGTGAACGCCGAGTACGTCACGACCGAGGACGGCACCGGTCTGGTCCACCAGTCCCCCGCCTTCGGCGCCGACGACCTCGCGGTCTGCCGCGCGTACGGTCTGCCGGTCGTGAACCCCGTCCGCCCCGACGGCACCTTCGAGGAGGAGGTCCCGCTGGTCGGCGGCGTCTTCTTCAAGAAGGCCGACGAGAGGCTGACCGCCGACCTGGACGCGCGCGGCCTGCTCTTCAAGCACATCGCCTACGAGCACAGCTACCCGCACTGCTGGCGCTGCCACACGGCCCTGCTCTACTACGCGCAGCCGTCCTGGTACGTCCGCACCACCGCCGTCAAGGACGCGATGCTGCGGGAGAACGAGAAGACGAACTGGTTCCCGGACTCGGTCAAGCAGGGCCGCTTCGGCGACTGGCTGAACAACAACATCGACTGGGCGCTCTCCCGCAACCGGTACTGGGGCACCCCGCTGCCGATCTGGCGCTGCGAGGAGAACCACCTCACCTGCGTCGGGTCCCGCGCCGAGCTGTCCGAGCTCTCCGGCCAGGACCACTCGAACCTGGACCCGCACCGCCCGTACATCGACGACGTCACGTTCGCGTGCACGCACGAGGGCTGCTCCCTGACCGCCGTCCGCGTGCCGGAGGTCATCGACGCCTGGTACGACTCGGGCTCGATGCCGTTCGCGCAGTGGGGCTACCCGTACAAGAACAAGGAGATCTTCGAGAAGCGCTACCCGGCGCAGTTCATCTCGGAGGCCATCGACCAGACCCGCGGGTGGTTCTACACCCTGATGGCGGTCGGCACGCTCGTCTTCGACAAGTCCTCGTACGAGAACGTGGTCTGCCTGGGCCACATCCTCGCCGAGGACGGCCGCAAGATGTCCAAGCACCTGGGCAACATCCTCCAGCCGATCCCGCTCATGGACCAGCACGGCGCGGACGCGGTCCGCTGGTTCATGGCGGCCGGCGGCTCCCCGTGGGCGGCCCGCCGGGTCGGCCACGGCACGATCCAGGAAGTCGTCCGCAAGACCCTCCTCACGTACTGGAACACGGTCGCCTTCCAGGCGCTGTACGCCCGTACGTCGAACTGGGCACCGTCGGCTGCCGACCCGGCACCGGCGGACCGCACGGTCCTGGACCGCTGGCTGCTGTCCGAGCTGAACACCCTCGTGACCGAGGTCACGGACGCGATGGAGTCGTACGACACCCAGCGCGCCGGCAAGCTGCTGTCGGCCTTCGTGGACGACCTCTCCAACTGGTACGTCCGCCGCTCGCGGCGCCGCTTCTGGCAGGGCGACGCGGCGGCGCTGCGCACCCTGCACGAGGTCGTGGAGACGGTGACGCGCCTGATGGCCCCGCTGACCCCCTTCATCACGGAGCGGGTCTGGCAGGACATGATCGTCCCCGTCACCCCGGACGCGCCGGAGTCGGTCCACCTGTCCACGTGGCCGGCCGCCGACACCTCGGCGATCGACCCGACGCTCTCGCAGCAGATGCTGCTGGTCCGCCGCCTGGTGGAGCTGGGCCGGGCCACGCGTGCCGAGTCGGGCGTGAAGACCCGCCAGCCGCTGTCCCGGGCGCTGGTCGGCGCGGTGGGCTTCGACGCGCTGTCCCCCGAGCTCCAGGCCCAGATCACGGAGGAGCTGAACGTCTCCTCGCTGGCCTCCCTCTCGGAGGTCGGCGGCTCGCTGGTCGACACGACGGCGAAGGCGAACTTCCGGGCGCTGGGCAAGCGCTTCGGCAAGGGCGTCCAGGACGTGGCGAAGGCCGTCGCCGCCGCCGACGCCGCGGCGCTCTCCCTGGCCCTGCGCTCCGGCTCGGCGACCATCTCGCTGAACGGCGAGGAGATCTCCCTCTCCCCGGAGGAGGTCATCATCACGGAGACCCCGCGCGAGGGCTGGTCGGTGGCGTCCGACTCCGGCGCGACGGTGGCCCTGGACCTGGAGATCACTCCGGAGCTGCGGCTGGCGGGGCTGGCGCGTGACGCGATCCGCCTGATCCAGGAGGCCCGGAAGAACTCCGGCCTGGACGTGGCGGACCGGATCGCCCTGCGCTGGTCCTCGTCGGACCCGGAGGTCGTGACGGCCCTGACGGACCACGCGTCGCTGATCGCGGACGAGGTCCTGTCCACGGACTTCGCGACCGGCGAGGCCGACGGCACCTACGGCGACCCGTTCACGGACGAGTCCCTGTCACTGACGTTCCGCCTCCGCAAGGCGTAGCCTCCCGGCCGTAGCGGCCCGCGTCCCTTCCCTTCCGGGTGGGGGTGCGGGCCGTTTCGTTTGCCCCCCCCCCCCAACCCACACACCCCCCCCCACCCCCCCGCCGCGGTTGTGCGGCTCGCCGGCCCGGGGCCGGCCGGGCGGGCCCCAAACCCGCATCGTCCACGACGCGCCGCACACCCGCGGCGTTCCGGCGCAGCAG